>JAPOZO010000103.1 GCA_026706025.1 Candidatus Poribacteria bacterium | reverse complement strand
GTTAACGATGAAGTATCCGAGTGTCTATATGATGGAACCGGGTGCACGTGGCGACATCCTCTCTATCGCATTCGCCAGCAAGGGACAGCACCAAGACGCAGGCGCGAAAGTCTATCATTGCGCACCGCACACCACTTCCCAGATAACCTCTAAGAGCATCAGTAAAGATGGTGGTCGATCGAGTTATCGCGGGTGGGTGGATGTTGCAAAGGGGGCAAAAGGGTGCAAATCGCACGTCGTTTGTGATGCCCTTATCCTTGACAAGGACTCCCGTTCGGACACCTATCCAGTTATTGAGATTGGTGAGAACGATACCAATATTGAACACGAGGCACGCGTCAGCAAAATTGGCGAGGAACAACTCTTCTACTTGATGAGTCGTGGGCTTTCGGAAGAGGAAGCCTCTACAATGATTGTCAACGGGTTTATTGAGCCTCTTGTTAAGGAACTTCCAATGGAATATGCTGTGGAAATGAACCGTCTCATTCAACTTCAAATGGAAGGTTCAGTGGGTTAAAATGGTTGTCAGTTTTCGGTCTTCAGTTATCGGTTAAAAGCGTTTCTCGTAGCAGTTCAGGCACCTTTGGCGTATATCAGACTCAATAAACTTTTACAGATCGTTTCTTAACCGATAACCGACAACTGATAACTAATAAAGGATCAAACAAATTGCAAAAAGGTGATTTTTCAAAAGAATTTCTTCAAAAAATAGCAGCAACTGAACCACAGTGGATGCGTGATAAACGGTTAGAGGCTTACGCACATTACGAGTCTTTACCGATGCCGCATACGACCAAAGATGATGTCTGGCGACGTACCGTTGATATGCGTACCCAAGATTATTGGCGACGCACGCGGCGGTATCTCCGCGGTTTCGCTGTTGAAAAGTATCATCCGAGTGTCCCTAACGGCACAGTATCCTCCGAATGTGTTGACGACAGTGAATCGGAAACCGCGGGTGTGCTTGTACAAATTGATGGACAACGCCAACATATCTCCGATACTGAAATACTGAAAGAAAAAGGCGTATACTTTGCGGATCTCCACACAGCATTACGAGAGCAGCCGGAACTTCTCCGTTCTTACTTCATGAACAGGGCAGTGACCTTAGAGACGGCGTTAAAAAGTGGGAATATCGCGCAACATAATAAGTTTGATGCACTTCACGGCGCATTTTGGCAGGGCGGTTATCTCTTACACGTTTCTAAAGGTGTAAGGGTTGAAGCACCCCTGCGCGTCTATATCAGGATGTCCGAAGCGGAGCAAGCTGACTTGTCACATACACTCATTATTGCTGAAGAGGGCAGTCAGGTCGTCGTTTTGGAGGACAATTTATCTACGAACGCAGCGGCAAGCGGATTACATAGCGGAGCTGTCGAAATTTTCGCTGGGCAGAATGCGAACGTGACATACGTACAGGCACAACGTTGGAACCGGCACGTCTGGAATTTCGCCTCGCACCGCGCGATGGTTGCCAGAGACGCACATCTCTGCTGGGTGACCGCTACCTTTGGTGGTAGGCTCAACAAGATAAATCAAGCCGTTGTTTTGGAGGGTGACGGGTGTAACGCAAAAATGTTAGGACTCGCTTTTACGGATGCCCGTCAACACTTAGATGTTAGCACCGCACAGGAGCATGTTTCACCGCATACCTCCAGCGATCTATTATATCGGACTGTCCTCAAAGACAGAGCGCAGGCTGCATGGGGTGGAAATATATACGTCTATCCGTCAGCGAACCATACCGATGCCTATCAGAAAAACGATAATCTCCTGCTCAGTGAACGTGCGCATGCCGATACTTTGCCCGGATTAGAGATTCAGGCGCATGAGGTGCGTTGTACACACGGCGCAACTGCCGGAAAAATTGATGCCGAGCAGGTCTTTTACCTAATGAGTCGTGGTTTGCCTTATACAGAAGCAGAAAAACTAATTGTTGAAGGGTTCTTTGAACCTGTCATGGAACGTATCCCGTTAGAATCTGTGCGCGAAGAATTGGGTACATCTATTACGCGCAAATTAGTTACCAGTTAACGGTTATCAGTTTTCAGTTAAAGAGGCGTTGGGTTTACCTAACACTTTTCGGCGAATAGTTATCAGTGCTCAGTTACAAGAAGTGTGTTGTGGCAGGTACATCAAACCAACCATCCACGAGAAATTGACTGATAACTGAAGACTGACAACTGAAAACCATAAAAAAAGGAGAAACTCATCATGAGTCAACCGAAAATTATCGCTTACATGAAGCCCGTCTGCGGATGGAGCAATGGTGTCCGTGCGATCTTCGCCAAATACGGTTTAGACTATGAAGATAGAGACATCATTAACAACGAAAACAACTATCGTGAAATGGTTCAGAAGACGCGGCAACCCTATCAGCCATGCGTCCAAATTGACGACGTGATGCTTGCCGATGTCAGTGGCGATGAAGTGGAACACTATTTGGTTTCGGAAGGGATCGTCAAATCCAGCGATGCTGAAACCGATGTACCAACGGATCAGGCGTGTGAGGACCACGGACCATCTGCTGTTAATATTGGTTTCCCGAGCCGATAGTGTATTGAATGGATCTCCAATGGCGGGCACGCTCAAAAGAGTGTGCTTGCCCTACATAGGGTGATAAACATAATGCATACTGCGCACTTTCGTCCGCTTGATGTGGAAGGCATCCGCAAAGATTTCCCGATCTTCGCGACAGAACCGCCGTTGGCTTTCCTTGATAACGCCGCTTCGACGCAGACACCACGTCCAGTCGTTGAGGCGATGGATGCCTATTACGATACCTATCGTTCCAATATCCATCGCGGTATCTATCGTATCTCAGAGGAAGCGACGGAGCAGTACGAGCGCGCGAGAGAAAAGGTGGCAGAACTGATTAACGCACCCCGCTCGCGCCAAGTCATCTTCACGCGGAATACAACAGAATCCATTAATCTCATCGCTTATAGTTGGGGAACTGCAAATATTCAGGAAGGTGATGAAATTGTCCTCACCGTTATGGAACACCATAGCAACCTCGTGCCTTGGCAGCTGCTTGCACAGCGGACAGGTGCGGTGCTACGGTTCCTTGAGATCACCGATGAAGGGTTGCTTGACTTCACGCAACTCCGCGATTGTCTCACTGAAAAGACGAAACTTGTTGCTATGGGACACGTTTCTAATGTACTTGGGACCATCAATCCGATTCAGTCTGTCATTGACGCTGCGCACGCTGTTGGCGCGAAAGTCGTCGTTGATGCAGCACAATCGGTGCCACATTTTCAGGTCGATGTCCAACAACTCGATTGTGATTTTCTCGCATTCTCAGGACACAAAATGTGTGGACCAACCGGCATCGGTGTGTTATACGGTAAAATGGAACTGCTTGAAGAGATGCCTCCGTTCCTCGGTGGTGGCTCGATGATTCGGAGTGTTGAGCGTGACGTATCAAGTTATGCAGAACTCCCAGCTAAGTTTGAGGCAGGCACCCCCAGTATCGCTGAGGCTATCGGACTTGGACACGCCGTGGACTACATCACGCAGGCAAATTTAGCAGCAATTCACGTTCATGAACAAGAACTCTTAAAATATGCACATCAACGCTTAAAAGAAATCGAAGGCATTACCCTCTACGGACCGTCTGCACCGCATCAAAAAACGGGTGTTATTTCCTTTAATTTGGAGGGCATCCATCCGCATGATGTGGCAGGAATTTTGGATACGCACGGTGTCGCTATCCGCGCAGGACACCACTGTGCACAACCGCTCATGAAGCGGTTAGATGTTATTGCCACTGCCCGCGCCAGTTTTTACCTCTATAATACAGTTGAAGACGTAGACCGATTGTCCGAAGGGCTATGTAGAACACAAAAACTCATGGCTCGGAGAAAATAATGAACATATATCAGGAAGAACTGCTTGACCATTACGAAAATCCGAGCAACTACGGGACGTTGCCGAATCCTGATATTTCGCACGAGGAAGACAATCCGTTATGTGGTGATCAGATTCGCATTGACCTACTTATTGAAAACAACACGATTACAGAGGTGCGTTTTTGTGGTCACGGTTGTACGATTAGTCTCGCGTCTGCCTCTATGTTGACTGAGAGAATTGAAGGCAAAAGCCTTGACGAAGTTAAGAAACTCTCGAAAGACGACATTTTGGATATGATCGGTATCCCTTTGGGGCCTGTTCGCCTCAAATGTGCGTTATTGGCTCTCAAAGTCCTCAAAGCCGGTGCCTACGGCATCAACTGCTGGCCCGGTGAGGAAGATGAATAGGAGGTACAATACAATGAGTGACAATGTAACGGCAACACAAGAAACTAAAGTTACACTGAGTGTTCAGCAGTTAGAAAGCCTGATTCGTAAGGTAGTGCGTGAAGAATTGGAGGAGTTTGCAGCGCAAGAACTCGGGATTTTCCATCTTGATAAAGAATCTCCACTTTATGAGGATATGAAGGATATTCTTGAACGTAAAGAAACCGGGCAATTGAAGTTTCACACTCACGAAGAGATTTGGAATGAATGAGAGGAAAAGAACACGAATATGCCAGAATTCTATAAAGTTGCGAAGGTTAGTGAAGTGCCACCCGGCACGAAACAGTTAGTTGAAGTTGATTTTGTCCCCGTGCTACTCTTCAATGTTGATGGTGAATTTTATGCGATGGAGGACGTTTGCACGCATGATGGCGGTCCTTTGGCTGAAGGTTTTCTCAACGGCGATGAGATAGAATGCCCACGACACGGCGCACGTTTTTGCGTCAGAACCGGAGAACCGCTCTGTATGCCTGCTGTTGAAGCCATTGAATGTTACACCGTCAAAATTGAGGATGATGATATTTTAATTACCGTTGACTGATTGGTTATCTATCTTATAGGAGGAAATCCCAATGGTATCTGAAGAATCTGTATTGGAAACTATCAAAGAAAACATTATCGACCCAGAACTCGGTATTAACATCGTTGATATGGGACTGATCTACGGCGTGGATATCGATGAAACCACTGTTGATATTACGATGACTTTAACGAGTCCGGGATGTCCCGCTGGTGGACAGATTGTCAATGGCGCACAGCACGTTACACAGCAACTCGACGGTGTTGACGAAGTTAACATCAATGTTGTGTGGGATCCACGTTGGACCCCTGAAATGATGACTGAGGACGCAAGGGACGAACTCGGTATTTTTTAATTTTTAAACTATGGGGCTTCTGCTCGTTTTCGTCCGTTGTCCGAAAACGGGTTTCTGATGAAATCGGGGCCGGGTTTACGCGAAGTACGTTACAATGCAGAGAAAGCTCCCTATGGGCGTAGTTTCTGCTGGCAAGATTTTCTAACCTCACCGAATTACCACGATTAGTAACATGCATGTAGTTAGCAAAAGTCCGAAACTCCTCAAAAAACATGACACCGCCTTTCAGGTAGAATGGAAGGATGGGCATGCGAGTTGGTATCCATACACCTATCTCCGGCAGATGTGTCCGTGTGCTGAATGTTCCATCATCCGGCATAAAGGTAGGGATATCCATTCCCTCTTTGCACCGCAAGGCGACGGAGATGTAACACTGATTGAGGTCCCGGACGATATTCAACCCCTTGATGTTCAGTTAGTCGGTCGCTACGCGCTCCAATTCAGTTGGAACGATGGACACGACACCGGCATCTACCCGTTTGAAGTCCTGCGTGAGACGTGTCCCTGTCCAGAATGCGCACCGCTACCGCCTATCCAACTGGAGAAAGAAAACTAAGCGATGCAAACCGAATTCCCCGAAATTTCACCACAAGAATTGAAACAAAAACTCGATGAAAATGAATCTGTTTTGTTGTTAGATGTTCGCGAGCCGAGCGAATACGACATCGTGCATCTTGAAGACGCTCGTTTAATCCCCCTTAACACACTGCCACACCATATAGACAGTCTCCCATCAGACCAAGAGATCGTCGTTTACTGCCATCATGGACAACGTAGCCTTTACGCTGTCGCCTATCTACAGCAAAATGGGTTCACGGACGCAAAGAACCTCATCGGCGGGATCGACCAGTGGGCAGCCGAGATTGATCCAAACCTACCGAGATACTAAATCTTCCTGAACAGCATAGCGAAAAAGATTGACTTTTGCCTAAAAATGCGGTATTATATTGCTAACATGATTGCTATTCAAGGAAATACGTATGGCATCTCTTCCAGCACAAACCCTCTTCACCCCTAAGATGTCCTTGAATGACATCTATAGGCGCGTTGGTGTTGTTCATTAAAAGGAGGATACCCGTGATCGTTGAATTTGAAAATCGCTCAGGCGAAATGGAACAAGCCGAAATGGAAATTGACGAACCGTGCCCTATCTGTTGTGGTATGCTTTTCCCTGTTGTGGAATCGAAACCAGAGAGCGGATATCGATGCAGCAGTTGTGGACTCGTCTTTACGCCTGTCGAAGAAGATGAGTAAACGTATCGTCGCCAAAGCGTCGAAACAGAAGTCCGTGATCTGTTAGAATACCGCGAACCTGTTGAAACATCCCGTACCACCGAGTATCCCTGCGATGTTTGACTAAACCTTTCTAACAAAGCAAATATGCCGCTGATGAACCGTATCAATGTGTTTTCAATTTGATACAGTTCCCTGAATATCCCTTCCCTATTGTGTTGAATAACACACATTTTCCCAAATTATCTGTCCATTTTATTCGCATTTCTGCGTTGGTATGATTCTTGCTTATTATTTTTATAATATTTGCGTTAAGTTACCACCTTTCTCCTGAGAATTGTGTAGATTCAGAGAAAATTTCTTTTCTTTAGGACTTACGCAAATTGCGCAAATATCGGACATTTAGACGTAAAAAGCAGGAATTTTCGTCCTTTAAATCCCCTAAATCCCCCTTATCAGGGGGACTTTAAGACGGAATGCGTAAGTTCTATTTTTGATACGTCCATCCTTAAAAAGTGGAGACTTCCCATGAAAGCAAAGTTGTTTTCGATTTTTTTGGCACTTATTGTGATTTCAACGCTGTCCTTATCCAAGACTTTCGCTGAGTATGAGAGTTATATGCAATTAGGTCTACCTGAGGGTGCGAAAGCGCGTCTCGGTAAAGGCTGGATAAACGATATCGCAGATGTCGTGCTTGCCTACGCCCCCGATGGCACCCGCCTTGCTGTGGCGAGTAGTGTCGGTATTTGGCTTTATGACGTGGAGACTGGTAAAGCACTTGACCTGCTCGTAGGGCATACGGATGTGGTCAATAGCGTGACCTTTAGTCCAGATGGCGAGCATATAGTGAGCGGAAGTGGGGACAAGACGGTACGGTTATGGAATGCGAACACGGGCGATCCCATCCGAACATTTACAGGGCATGCGGGGGAGGTCAAGAGCGTAGCCCTTAGTCCAGATGGGGAGCGTATTGTGAGCGGGAGTGAGGACATGACGGTACGGTTATGGAATGAGAACACGGGTGACCTCATCCGCACACTCACAGGCCATAAAAGTTGGATCCGTAGCGTAGCGTTTTCGCCAGATGGAGAAACTATTGTCAGTGGGAGTGAGGACATGACGGTCCGGTTATGGGATGCGAGCACGGGCAACCTCATCCGCACACTCACAGGCCATAAAGGTTCGATCTATAGCGTAGTGTTTTCTCCCGATGGAGAAACTATTGTTAGCGGAGGTTGGAACCCTTCAACGGTCCATTTATGGGATGCGAATACGGGCAACCTCATCCGCACACTCAAGGGGCATCTGAGTTCGGTCAATAGCGTGGCGTTTTCACCCGATGGAGAGCGTATTGTTAGTGGAGGTGGGGACGACGCGGTGCGTTTATGGGATGCGAATACGGGCAACCTCATCCGCACATTCACGGAGGAGATGCGTTCGGTCTATAGTGTGACGTTTTCACCCGATGGACGCACTATCGCTACTCACAGTCAGGACGATACGCTCCTTTTATTAAATTCAAAGATGGGACGAACTACCTATCCTGGCGTTCTGAAGGATACAGTACGTTTACGAGATGCGAACACGGGCAACATCATCCACACATTCACAGGGTATACGAGTTCGGTCTATAGCGTAGCGTTTTCTCCGGATGGAAAGACGCTCGTTAGCGGAAACTCGGACAATACGATGCGTTTATGGGATGCGAGCACGGGCGACCTCATCCGAACACTCACAGAACACACGAATCAGGTCAATAGCGTAGCGTTTTCGCCAGATGGAAAAACTATCGTTAGCGAAAGTAATAGTATGATTCGTTTATGGGATGCGAACACGGGCAGCCTCGTCCGCACACCTCCAGAGCATGCGTATTTGGTCAGTAGCGTAGCGTTTTCTCCGAATGGAAAGACGCTCGTTAGCGGCGGTTCGGACGGTAGGATCCGTTTATGGGATGCGGACACAGGCGACCTCATCCGAACACGCACCGGGTATACGAGCTGGATTAATAGTGTGGCGTTTTCACCTGATGGACGGATTATCGTTGGCGGCGGTTATGACAAGAGACTCTATTTATGGGATGCGAATACGGGCAATCTCATACGCAAATTCAAGCGACATATGGGTCCAATCAGGGGTGTATCATCCATGGGACATATGGGTTCAATCAAGTGTGTGAGGTTTAGTTCGGATGGAGAGAGAATTGTTAGCGGGAGTGAGGATAATACGGCGCGTTTATGGGATGCGAGCACGGGCGAGCTCCTCCGCACATTCGTACATAAGAGTTGGGTTGAGAATGTAGCGTTTTCTCCCGATGGACAGACGATCGTTAGCAATAGTTGGGACCATACAATCTATTTATGGGATGCAAGCACGGGCGAGCTCCTCCGCACATTCAAGGGGCATACGGATCATGTCAAGAGCGTTGGGTTTTCACCGGATGGACAGACTGTCGTTAGTGGGAGCGATGACAAAACGCTCCGGTTATGGGATACAGACACGGGCACCCTCATTCGAACAATCACAGGGCATACGGATTCAGTCAAGAGTGTTGGGTTTTCTTCCAATGGAGAGAGGCTCGTTAGTGGGAGTGCTGACAAGACGCTCCGGTTATGGGATGCAGACACGGGGAACCTCCTCCACACATTCGAGGGGCATACGGATTCAGTCAAGAGCGTATTGTTTTTACCCGATGGACAGACTATTGTAAGTGGGAGTGCTGACAAGACGCTCCGGTTATGGGATGCGAACACCGGCAACTCTATTCGCACGTTCAGAGGGCATGCCTATGGGGTTGATAGTGTATCGTTTTCTCCCGATGGCGAGACACTCGTTAGCAGTGGGCATCGCGACACGATGTTTCATTTATGGGATACGAGCACGGGCACCCTCATCCGTACAATCACAGGGCATGCCGGTTCGGTCCTTAGCGTCGCGTTTAGTCCGGATGGCGGGACACTCGTTAGCGGAAGTGATGACAGGACGATCATATTATGGGATGCAAACACCCTCAACTTTATTCGCACACTCAAGGGACATACATATTCGGTCCGTAGCGTATCATTTTCTCCGGATGGCGAGACTATCGTTAGCGGGAGTCATGACAATACGCTCCGGTTATGGGATGCGAAGACGGGCACCCTCGTGCGTACATTCACGGAGCACACGGGACCGGTCCTTAGCGTAGCGTTTAGTCCGGATGGCGAGACGCTCGTTAGCGGGAGTGCTGACAATACGGTGCGTTTATGGGATACGAACACTGGCGACATCATCCGCACATTCACAGGACATACGAGTTTGGTTTATAGCGTGGCGTTTTCGTCTGATGGCGAGACTGTCATTAGCGGGAGTCATGACGGTACAGTGCTGTTGTGGGAACTCACACCAGCACGGGCCTTTGACGGTTCGGAACAAACACCTCAATAAAAATATCAGTGACCTATCTTGGGTAACCTTAAAAAATGGAGACTTCCCATGAAAGTAAAGTTGTTTTCGGTTTTTTTGGCACTTATTGTGATTTCAATGCTGTCCTTACCCAAAACCTTCGCTGAATATGAAAGCTATACGCAATTAGGCCTACCTGAGGGTGCGAAAGCGCGTCTCGGTAAAGGCTGGATAAGCGAAACCGCTTATTCCGCGCTTGCCTACGCCCCCGATGGTGCGCGCCTTGCTGTGGCGAGTAGTGTCGGTATTTGGCTTTATGACGTGGAGACAGGTGAAGAACTCGATCTGCTCGTAGGGCATACGGATGTGGTCAATAGCGTAGCGTTTAGTCCGGATGGCGAGACTATCATTAGCGGGAGTCGGGACAAGTCGGTCCGTTTATGGGACACAAACACTGGCAATCCCGTCCGGACATTCACAGGGCATACGGGGGGCATCAATAGCGTAGCGTTTAGTCCAGACGGAGGGACTATCATTAGCGGCAGTAGTGACAAGACGGTCCGGTTATGGGATACCAGCACGGGCGACCTCGTCCGTATATTCACAGGGCATAGGGCTTCGGTCAGTAGCGTAGGCTTTAGCCCGGATAGTGAGACGCTCGTTAGCGGCAGTAGTGATAGGATGGTGCGTTTATGGGATGTTGATACTGGCAAACTCCTCCACACACTCATGGAGCATACGTATTCGGTTAAGAGCGTAGTGTTTTCGCCTGATGGTAAGACAGTTATTAGTGCGAGTCGGGACAGGACGATGTGTTTATGGGCTGTTGAGACCGGCGATCTCCTCCATACATTCGCAGGGCATGTGGATTCAGTGAATAGCATAGCGTTTTCGCCGGATGGACGAACGATAGTTAGCGGCAGTAGCGACAAAACAGTCCGGTTATGGAATGTGAACACTCGCGCTGTCATCGACACACTCACAGAGCATACAGGTTGGGTCCTTAGCGTAGCGTTTTCGCCCGATGGAAAAACCATCGCGACTGGCAGTCAGAATAATACACTCCGTTTATGGGATGCGAACACCGGAAAACTCATCCGAACACTCACGAAGCACACGAGTCCGGTGCTTAGCGTTGCGTTCTCTCCGGATGGACGAACGATCGCTATTGGCAACCAGGACAAGATAGTCCAGTTATGGGAGGCGAACACTGGCAAACTCTTCCGAACACTCATAGGGCATACGGATGGGGTCGATAGTGTAGCGTTTTCGCCGGATGGAAAAACGATCGTTAGCGCGAGTCGGAACAATGCGCTCCGTTTATGGGATGCGAACACCGGAAAACTCATCCGAACACGCTCCGGATACCCGAGTTCGGTTGAGAGTGTAGCGTTTTCGCCGGATGGACAGGCACTCGTTAGCGGGGGTTGGGATAGCACCCTCCGTTTATGGGATGCGAACACTGGTAACCCCATTCACACACGCGAGGGGTATAGGAGTTGGATTGATAATGTATCGTTTTCGCCGAATGGAAAAACGATCCTTGGCGCGAGTTGGAACAGTATCCGTTTATGGGACGCGAACACGGGCAACATTATCCGAACATTCATAGGACATACGGATGGGGTCAGTGGCGTAGCATTTTCGCCGAATGGACGAACAATCGTTAGCGGCAGTAGGGACGGTACGATCCGCTTATGGGATGCAGACACCGGCAACCTCTTCCGAACGCTCACGGGGCATAAGAAGGCAGTCGATAGCGTAGCGTTTTCGCCGGATGGACGAACAATCGTTAGCGGCGGTAGGGAGGGTACGATCCGTTTATGGGATGTGAATACGGGCAATCAAACGCTTGTAAAAAATACGTCTTCGGTCAGAAGCGTATCGTTTTCGCCGGATGGAGAGACTCTCGTTACCGGGGAGGATGGATCCAGATACGGCATCCTCCGTTTATGGGATGTGAGCACCGGAAAACTCATCCGAACAATCACAGCGCATTGGCATTCGGTCGATAGCGTATCGTTTTCACCGGATGGACGAACGATCGTTAGTGGGAGTCCAGACAAGTCGGTCCGTTTATGGGATGCGACTACCGGCGACCTCCTCCACATACTCATGGGACATACCAATGGTGTCAATAGCGTATCGTTTTCGCCGGATGGAGAGACATTCGTTAGCGGTGGTGGAGACAATAAGATTCGTTTATGGGACGCGAATACGGGCAAACGCATCCGAACATTTACAGAACTTGCGAATGGTGTCAATAACGTATCGTTTTCGCCGGATGGACAAACGATCATTAGTAGCAGTTGGGACAAGGCGATCCGTTTATGGGATGTGAACACCGGAAAACTCATCCGAACATTCACGGGGCATACGAGTAGGATCCGTGGCGTTGTGTTTTCACCTGATGGCGAGACTATCGTTAGCAGCGGTTGGGACAAGACACTTCGGTTATGGGAAGCAGATACCGTCACCCTCATTCGGACACTCACGGATCATACGAGTTCCGTCGAGAGCGTATCGTTTTCGCCGGATGGACAAACGCTTGTTAGCGGGAGTCGAGACAATACAGTCCGTTTGTGGGATGCAAACACGGGTAACCCGATCCGTACACTCACAGGACATGCTGATTGGGTTAATAGCGTATCGTTTTCGCCGAATGGAGAGATTTTCGCGACTGGCAGTCAGGACCGTACGGTGCGTTTGTGGGATGCGAACACCGCCAACCGCCTCCGTGTCCGCATATTCACGGGGCATACGCGTGAAGTGAATAGCATTGCGTTTTCGCCGGATGGAGAGACGCTCGTTACCGGGAGTTCAGACGGCACAGTCTTGTTGTGGGAACTCATACCGGGCTCCGTTTTTGAATGAATTTCATGAGATCTGAGCCTTGTGTATTTTATGCCGAACTCACGTCAATAGTTTACCGATTCAATCAATTCGTCCATCGTTAAAAAGAGGAGACTTTCCATGAAAGCAAAGTTGTTTTCGATTTTTTTGGCATTTATTTTGATTTCAACGCTGTCCTTATCGGAAACCTTCGCCGAGTATGAGGGTTATATGCAACTACGTCTACCTGAGGGTGCGAAAGCGCGTCTCGGTAAAGGCTGGATAAGCGAAACCGCTTATTCCGCGCTTGCCTACGCCCCCGATGGTGCGCGCCTTGCTGTGGCGAGTAGTGTCGGTATTTGGCTTTATGACGTGGAGACAGGTGAAGAACTCGATCTGCTCGTAGGGCATACGGATGTGGTCAATAGCGTAGCGTTTAGTCCGGATGGCGAGACTATCATTAGCGGGAGTCGGGACAAGTCGGTCCGTTTATGGGACACAAACACTGGCAATCCCGTCCGGACATTCACAGGGCATACGGGGGGCATCAATAGCGTAGCGTTTAGTCCAGACGGAGGGACTATCATTAGCGGCAGTAGTGACAAGACGGTCCGGTTATGGGATACCAGCACGGGCGACCTCGTCCGTATATTCACAGGGCATAGGGCTTCGGTCAGTAGCGTAGGCTTTAGCCCGGATAGTGAGACGCTCGTTAGCGGCAGTAGTGATAGGATGGTGCGTTTATGGGATGTTGATACTGGCAAACTCCTCCACACACTCATGGAGCATACGTATTCGGTTAAGAGCGTAGTGTTTTCGCCTGATGGTAAGACAGTTATTAGTGCGAGTCGGGACAGGACGATGTGTTTATGGGCTGTTGAGACCGGCGATCTCCTCCACACATTCGCAGGGCATGTAGATTCAGTGAATAGTGTAGCGTTTTCGCCGGATGGACGAACGATAGTTAGTGGCAGTAGCGATAAAACGGTCCGGTTATGGAATGTAAATACCCGCGCCGTCATCGACACAATCACAGAGCATACAGGTTGGATCCTTAGCGTAGCGTTTTCGCCTAATGGACGAACGATCGCTACTCGGAGTCAGGACCGTACGGTGCGTTTATGGGATGCAATCACGGGCAACCTCCTCCGAACATTCAGAGAGGATATGCGTCCGGTCCTTAGCGTAGCATTTTCACCTGATGGACGAACGATCGCTATTGGTAGCAAGGACAAGACAGTCCAGTTACGGGATGCGAACACGGGCAAACTTCTCCGAACACTGATAGGGCATGTAGATTGGGTCGAGAATGTATCGTTTTCACCCGATGGAAAAACGATCGTTAGTGCCAGTCGGAACGATACGCTCCGGTTATGGGATGTGGACACAGGCAACCTCCTCCGAACACGCTCGGGATATCCGAGTTCGATTGAGAGCATAGCGTTTTCGCCGGATGGACAGGCACTCGTTAGCGGGGGGTGGGACGGCACCCTCCGTTTATGGGATGCGAACACCGGTAACCCCATTCACACACGCGAGGGGTATAGGAGTTCGATTGATAATGTATTGTTTTCTCCCGATGGACAAACAATCCTTGGCACGAGTTGGGACAGTACGGTGCGTTTATGGGATGTGAACACCGGTCACATCGTCCGAACATTTACGGGGCATACAGATGGGGTCAATAGTGTAGCCCTTTCACCCGATGGACGAACAATCGTTAGCGGTAGTAGTGACGATACAATCCGTTTATGGGATGTAGACACTGGCAACCTCATTCAAACACTCACAAAGTATACAAATTCAGTCGAGAGTATAGCGTTTTCGCCGGATGGACAGACGTTCGCTAGCGCGAGTCATTACAATATCCGTTTATGGGATGTGAATACCGGCGATCTCGTCCGAACATTCACAAAGGATAACAGTTCGGTCAAGAGCTTATCGTTTTCACCGGATGGAGAGACCATCGTTAGTGGGACTCAGGACGATACGCTTCGTTTATGGGATGTGAACACGGGCGAACGCCTCCGAGCATTCGGGAGGTATGGACATTCTTGGGTCGAGAGCGTAGCGTTTTCGCCCAATGGACGAACGATCATTAGTGTGAGTAATACAGTGCGTTTATGGGATGCAAGTACCGGTGCCCTTCTCTACACACTCATAGAGCATATGGATGGTGGCAATAGTGTTGCGTTTTCACCCAATGGCGAGACCATCGTTAGCGGGGATCGTGACAATACGGTGCGTTTATGGGATGCGAACACGGGTGACCTCGTCCGAACATTCACAGGGCATACGGATGGAGTTGGTAGTGTATCGTTTTCACCAGATGGGGAGATTATCGTTAGCGGAAGTCGGGACAGTACGCTCCGGTTATGGGAGACGAACACCGGAAAACTCCTCCGAACATTCACGGGGCATACAAGTAGGATCCGTAGCATTGCGTTTTCGCCGGATGGGGAGACTATCGTTAGCAGCGGTTGGGACAAGACACTCCGGTTATGGGAAGCGGACACTGTCACCCTCCTCCGCACACTCACAGGGCATACGGATTGGGTCAATAGTGTGGCACTTTCGCCGGATGGGGAGACTCTCGTTAGCGGGAGTCGTGACAATACGGTGCGTTTGTGGAATGCCAACACGGGCAATCCGATCCGCACACTCACAGGGCATGCTGATTGGGTCAATAGCGTTGCGTTTTCGCCGGATGGAGAGATTTTCGCGACTGGCAGCCAGGATCGTACAGTGCGTTTATGGGATGCGAACACCGCCAACCGTCTCCGCGTCCGCATATTCACAGGGCATACAGGGGGCATCAATAGCGTTGCGTTTTCGCCGGATGGAGAGACGCTCATTACTGGCAGTCCGGACGGCACAGTGCTGTTGTGGGGACTCACACCGGAATCCGTTTTTGACTGAATTTCATGAAATCCGAGTTTTTGTGTATTTTATACCGAACTCACGTCAATAGTTTACCGACACCTACTTTGTCTGACATCACACGGATTGAAATCTAACAATGTATAGGAGAAAAAATTGTGGCAAAATACATCCAACCCCTTCTTTTCGGGCTTTCTATCTGGTTGATACTCAACAGTTGGACAGTCAGTGCTGATACCGCAACCCCTAAAACTTCTGAGGTCAAGTCTCACTATTACGATTTTCCAAGTGATCCCGAAGGGCAAAGGTATCACCGTTTTTTTTCTGGTCCGGCACCAGAAGGACTCTTTTACGATACTCGGCAGAGAGTCATTGCAAATATTGATAACACCCCGGAAAAAGAGACCATTGTTTCAATAGTTGCTGATTCAGGACATGATGCATTCGCGGGCAACTGGTCACACGCGTTTCTGCTGGTTCTTGATGAAACCGAGACAGGTGTGCCGAAGAAAAAAGCATTTTTTAAATTTTTGGGTTCAGCCACTTCTGATCTCAATGATCCAGCGAAAGCCATTGAATTTCAGAAGCCACCCTTCGTCTTTGCCTCAGGGAGTTATCCGGGGCACGGTGTCCCCTTTAGCCTCGTAGATTTGACAGGCGATGGCATTTTAGACGTATGGTTTGACCTTGGTGAGGCTATTGCTGTAATTTCGTTTCAGAATGGCGAGTTCAAAGTAGTCTTCAGCTACTATATGAACCCTAGGCATCAGAGTCCAGAATATGTTGACTTGGATAATGATGGTGTCTACGAAATCAAGCTTCCATACAGCATACATATGGTCGATCTTCCGGGGGTGCGATATGTGCGATGGATAAGCCTCTACGAGTGGGATGGAAACACTTACGTCTTGAATAACGAAAGATTCTATGCCGAGAATGACGAGTTTCTCATTGCATTATTGGACCAGTACAATGATCTGTTGGTTCGATATGGAAGATATGAGCCATACAGTTTCTACTTAGGATTGGTATTCTATTATCGCGGCAATGCAGTAATGGCGAGAAAGCACCTACAATGGGTCGTCGAACATGCTGAGAAGCGAAAGTATACCCAAATGGATAAAGCACAAGATTATATTCAAGCCGCTGAGTTCCTCTTGAAAAAACTGGCGAAACCACGAAGATAGATTGGGTTTGAAAAAATTAACTGCCCGCGTTTAACATCAGACCGGTCAAATCGGAGACAAAAACCATGAAGCCATATCTTCAAACCACACTTTTAGCATTTTATATTTTGCTGCTACTCAGTTCTTTTTCTATCGTGAATGCGGATACCTCTAAAACGACAAATTCTGATATCCGGTATCAACGGTATTCTTGGCGTGAGGGTCAAAAGTATCACCGTTTTTTTCCGGTCACTGCACCGAAAGAACTCTCTTACAACACTCGGCTGAAAGCCGCCGCTAATATTGATGACACCCCCGAAAGAGAGTCCGTTGTTTTAATGCTGCTTGATGTTCCTACAACGGAGTACTACCCATTCGCAGGCAAGTGGGTCCAAGCATTTCTCTTGATCGCTGATGAAACCGAGGCAGGCGTGTTGAAGAAAAAAGCCTTTTTCAAGCTTTTTGATTCGGGGACGCATGCGTTGGAGGTACCAGCCGCAAAACCTATTGAACTTCAGAGTCCGGCGTTCGTCTTCACTGAGCCGCCGAAAGATTCTCTGAAGTCTCGCAATGCTGCAACCTTTAAACTCGTTGATTTGACGGGCGATGGCACTTTAGATATCTGGGTTGAATTCGGCTATGCTGTTGCTGTGATTTCGTTTCAGGATGGCGAGTTCAAGGTAATCTTCAGCTGCTACACGGTTTCCGGGCTTTTGCCTAATGCTGAGTACGTTGACTTGAATAATGATGGCACCTGCGAAATCAAGATACCTTATAGCATACCTGTTGACGAGGTTCCTGGCGCGCCTAACCTGCCGTGGGTGAGCCTTTACGAGTGGGATGGCACCGATTATGTCTTGAATAACCGAAAATTCTATGCCGATAATAACGAGTTCCTCATTCGCCTATTGAACGAATATAATTATACGCTGCTGCGACATGGAAGTATTATCAACTTGTGCGAGACATACAAATTCTACTTAGGGCTGGTACACTACTATCGTCAGAGCAAAATAAGTTTCTCAAGCGTGGCAAACGAGTTGATACGCTACCATGATCTGGACGGAATGCCATCGGAATTACAGTGGATCCTTGAACATGGACAGAATCAAGATTACATTCAAGCCATAAAATCTATCTGGAAATCACCACCGCCGCAAAGATGAAAATAAACCGACATCAGACAACCGAATCGGAGACAAAAACCATGAAGTCGCATCTTCAAACCACACTTTTAGCACTTTGTATTTCGCTGCTACTCAGTTCTTTTGCTGTAAATGCGGATACCTCTAAGACGACAAATTCTGCAGTCGAGTATTATTATTACGAGTCCCCAAATGATCCTGATGGTCAAAAGTATCACAGTTTTTTGCCTGCCCCGGCACCAGAGGGACTCTTTTACGATACCCGGATCCAAGCGTCTGCAAATATTGATGATACGCCTGAAAAAGAGAGCGTTGTTATAGTGGTTGCTGCTACAAGCAGGGACGTGTTCTCCAGCAACTGGGTACAAATGTTTCTCCTGATTACTGAAGCTGAGACCGAGGAAGGTCTGCCGAATCAAAAGGCCTTTTTCAAACTTTTTGATTCGGGGACGCATGCGTTGGAGGTGCCAGCCGCGAAAGCCATTGAACTTCAGAACCCTCCGTTCGTCTTCTGGGTACCACCGAAAGATTCTCATAAAGCTCAGAGTGTCTCCTTTGAACTCATTGATTTGACGGACGATGGCACCTTAGATTTATGGGTTGAATTTGGCTATGCTGTTGCTGTGATTTCGTTTCAGAACGGCGAGTTCAGGCAAATTTTCGGCAGCTACGGGGATCATGGAGATCTGGCTAAGACATACGTTGACTTGGATAATGATGGCATCTATGAAATCAAGATGCCCTACAGTGTTTACCCGCGCGATCCTAAAACGGAACGTCCCACATGGATAAACCTCTATGAGTGGAATGGAAACATGTATGTCTTGAATAACGCCAAATTCTATACACGTGGTAATGACATCTTGATTCAACTCATGATACACTATAACGCTTGGCTGAGGCGAGAAAGAGAGATCTCAAAGTGGACGCCTCAACGGATTGAACTCATTAAGTCTGGAAAATTTGCCTTCTATGCTGAGACGTGTGAATTCTACATGGGCTTAGCGCACTATTATGGTGGCAATGAGGCAAGGGCGCGCGCGTACCTATGGCATGTCACTGAACGAGGCAAGAATGAAAATTATATTCAAGCCGCTGAGTCTATCTTGAAAAAATTGCCGTCACCACCAAAATGAAAATATGGGAGCCAATAATTATGAAGAAACATACTCAAAGCTGCCTTTGGGTGCTTTCTATCGCGTTGATGCTGAGCGGTTGGGCAGTCAGTGCTGCCCCCTCAACGCCCGAAACCTCTGATGTCGAGTATCAACGATATCCGCGATGGAATTTTTCTGAAGGTCGAGAGTATCACCGCTTTTTTCCGACCCCAGCACCAAAAGGACACTTTTACAATACCTGGATGAAAGCCACCGCGAATATTGATGACACCCCCGAAAAAGAAACCATTGTTCTAATCCTTGCTGAGACAGGAACGAGCGGAGACACGGACGACTGGGGCCAAGCCTTTCTGCTGATTGCTGATGAAACTGGGACGGGCGGGATTCCGAAGAAAAAAGATTTTTTTACATTTTTTGAGACGAGTAAGCATGATTTTGAGGTGCCAACGAAAGCCATTGAACTTCATAGTCCCGCATTCACTTTCAGAGAACCGCCGAAAGATAGTCACGGACATAGGGGTGCCTCCTTTGAAGTTGTGGATTTGACAGGTGATGGCACTTTAGACTTATGGGTTAAATTTGCCGGTAATGCCGTTGCTGTGATTTCGTTTCAGAAAGGCGAGTTCCGGGTAGTCTTCAGCCGCTACGGGTATCATGGAGATCTGGCTAAAGGCTACGTTGACTTGGATAACGACGGCATTTACGAAATCAAAATTCCCCACGGAATTTATCTGGACACTACATTGGAGCGTCCGACATGGATAAATTGCTATGCCTGGGATGGCATCGCGTATGTCTTGAATAACGCAAAATTCTATGTCGACAATGACGAGTTCCTCATTCAGTTATTGCGGCTGTATAATCGTCATCTGCTGTATGAAAGAAGTAGGTTAAAGTGGCGCGATAAACTGATTCAAGGAGAAAAATATGGAGCATTCGACATCCATGTTGAGACCTATGAATTCTACATAGGCTTAACATTCTATTATCGTGGTGAAGCGGGACTGGCACAAATGTATCTACAGCGGGTCGCTGAACAAGGGAAAAATAAAAATTATATTCAATCCGCTGAAGCCATCTTGAAAAAATTGCCACACCAGTGAAAATAATCATAGTGCATCTTTTGCAATACTACCTCTTCGGCGCAGACGTGATGCAGACGATGCACGCTGATCAATTGCCATTTATCATTCAATCTCTCGGAAATTTGGAACCTCTATCGGCGTACCACCGTTCGCAATAGATTGCTCTGAGACCAAGCCCGGCACCGTGAAATCCATCGCCGTATAAACATCCAGCGGCGGATTTGTATCAGTCAGGATACTATCAACGAAGTCCCGCACCTTGAAATACTCGCCGAGGTCGCCAGCATTTTCAGCCTCAGCAGGCGGATTTTTCCACCGTTCGGGTAGGCAGTCTTCAAATTGGGAGAGTGGTCGCCACTGTTCACTTATGCCGAACTCGCTTAACCAGAGTTTCGGCGCTGCACCGAGTCCACGCGAACTCTCATAACACCCGTCTGTCCCTTGTAAACTGAAATAGGAATTTGCTGGGCGATTCGAGAGCATATCAATCCGAATCTTAATTAACCCACCACAGTCCGTTTTACACAGCATCATCACCGTATCTTCCATCGCATGCTCAGGGTCAGTGTTAACGCCAGTACCGAGACAAGAAACACTCGCAACACGACTGCCAAACCATTGGAGTACTGGACCGAGGCTATGCGTTGCATAATTACACCGATTAATACCGACTTGCCAGTAATAACGCCATGTTGGATTGCCTTCTGCATCGTGATGGAGCGACTTAATGTTGTGGAGGTATTCGCCTTCTCCGAAATAGACATCCCCGAACATACCCGCCTCTACCATGCTGCGGATCAGCACATTGGACTTAGAATAACACGTATTTTCAGCCATCGTATACTTCGCAGATGCCTTCCGAACCGCCCGCACTAAATCGTAGCATTCCTCTAAGTTGACAGCGGCAGTTACTTCGCTGATGACGTGTTTTCCGGCTTCCAACGCTTCGATCGACTGCGGTACGTGCAGATTTTCCGGTGTTGCAAGCACGACAAGATCCACCGCGTCCAGCATTGCTCCATAATCTGTAAACTGCTGCGGGACATCAAACCGTTCAGTGACGCCCTGAAGCGTGTCTTCATTGAGGTCACAGAACGCCGTCACCTCGGTTTCTGCGATCGCTTTAAAAGGCGCGACATAAGAACTGCCGCGATGTGCACCAACAATCCCCACTTTCAGTTGATTCGCCATTGTGTATCTCCTCCGATTTCGGCGTAACTTCCGAACTTCCAAAACTTGCGCTCCCAAAGTCTATAATGATAGCATAGCACGTTATGTATAATTTATCATCAACTTTGATGTTGTCTCAATCCTTGATAGTGCCTATTTTAATTTGCCAACGCAGCACAAATCTGCTATACTTTAACCCGTCTGCAAGCGCACCACTGTTGCGGACTTCAACCAGTTTTCAGAGAGTCAATGCCCAATAGATATGAGAGGTAACTTGAGGCAGCCCATACTTCAACATGGGTTTGCAAATTCCAACCTATATTCCGTCAATGAACAAGAAAACGCTCGATCATTTGCTAATCGCGCTTACAGTTTTATTTGATCTCTGTTTCGTTGCCACCGCAATTGTTGTCGCGTATTGGGTTCGGTTTGAATCCGGTTGGATACCTGAAACCCTCGCGTTACATAAAGGCGGCACCCCGCCACTTGATGACTATTTCCGACTCATTCCGTTGATGGCGATTATCTGGTTGACGACGCTGAAGGCATTAAGACTCTATCGACTCGAAAGCAACGCGACCGTTTCAGCGTTCTGGACACTTTGCAAAGCCTCTGGTATCGCGCTCATTGCCACGTTAGCCGCCCTCTTTTTCATCTATCACCATGATGCCTACTCACGTTGGGTCATGCTGCTCGCCGCTGGTTTCAGTCTCGTTTGGTTGTTTTTCGGGCGACTCGTTCTCCATCGTTTTCGTCAGGCAATTCATGCACAAGGTGTCGGTGTGAGTCGTGTAGCACTCATCGGTTATGACGCACGATCTGAGCAGTTTATCAATACTTTGCAGACGAAACCGAATAGTGGATACGAATTGGTAGGGATCGTCACCGAAACAGCAGACGCTGACGATTTGGGTGTCCAGTACCTTGAAGGTCAGAATATACTTGAAATCGTGCAAAAACATAGGCTTGACACACTCTTTATTTTATCGCCTGCGGTGCCGAATGACGCTATCCTCCAAATCCTCCACGTCTGCGAAGGCGTCCCTATCCAAATTAATGTTCTACCGGAACTCTCCGAATTTATCATCGGCGGTAACGCTATCACTCTTTTTGAGGGTATACCGGTGCTACAATTGCGGGAGACACCGATGCAGGGCGTGAGCGGTATCGTCAAACGTCTGATAGACATCGTTTTCAGTCTGTTTGCCTTGATAGTGTTAAGTCCGCTCATGTTAGCAATCGCGGTTATTATACGCCTGACATCGCCCGGCAAAGCGATTTTTCGGCAGGAACGGGTCGGCAGAGCCGGAAAGCCTTTCAATATCTACAAATTCCGTTCTATGCGCGCCGATGCCGAGTACAAAGTGGGGCATGTCTGGGCAGAAACCGACGATCCGAGACAGACCTCGCTCGGCAAATTTCTCAGACGCTGGAGTTTAGATGAATTGCCTCAATTTTTCAATGTCCTCAAGGGCGATATGAGTCTCGTTGGACCGAGACCAGAGATGTCGGGTCTGATTGACACGTTCAGTGAATCGATTCCGCATTATCTCGCACGGCAGCGCGTCAAATCGGGTATGACCGGTTGGGCACAAGTCAACGGTTTGCGGGGCAACACCTCTCTTGAAGAGCGGATCTCTTATGACCGGTACTACATCGAAAATTGGTCGCTCGCCTTGGATATCAAGATCATTTTGAAAACGTTATGGGCAATCAAAAAAGGTTAGCGATAGCTTCTGTTTATTTCTCGAAGTACCGACGCACAAAGGGCCATGCACCCGCTTTGTAATAGCGGTGTCCACCGTCCCCAATAAAAAGTTCACACCTATCCTCGACACCTGCCACTGTATAGATTTCTTTTAACCGTTCATAAGCGAATTCAACGTGGTCTATTGGGAAGATTCCGTCATCGCGTCCTGCAACCGCGCAAAATGGACGCGGCGCGATTAAACCTGCGACATCATACATCTCTCCAAGCCGCATGACTCCCGGCACATAGTTACATTCGCAATGGCGGATCATGCCGATGCTCCCTTCAAATGTGCAGAAATAGCAACTCGGCACGGCAACTGAGATGCGCGTCTCGCATGCCGCCGCGAAAAGCGAGACTGTCCCGCCACCAGAATTACCGGTAATCGCGATCCGTTCGGCATCTACCGGCAGGTCTTTGATTGCCCAATCAATGAGGCGCGACATGTCCCACACCCGTTCACCGATTGGGGTGCGCCCAACAAGTATGCTATGAACCAACTGGTGTCGGCAGGAGTGCGTATTATCGGCTTGTTTATCGGCATCAGTGCGTGTTTCACCAAACGCCCGCGTTGTCGGTGCAATGGCAATATAACCTTCCTCAACAACCGCCTGCCGTGCAATGTCGCGCTCACCTTCCAGCATATGTTTTTCTTCTGCTTCTGTGCCAGCGATACCTGCATAAATATGCGGATGATTATGTCCATGTGG
Organism: Candidatus Poribacteria bacterium; assembly: GCA_026706025.1. Taxonomy (NCBI): domain Bacteria; phylum Candidatus Poribacteria; species Candidatus Poribacteria bacterium. The sequence continues at coordinate 31,671 of JAPOZO010000103.1, read as the reverse complement.
TGCAAGAATCAACGGCAGTTTGCCTTCAATCGTTTTCGGACGAAGCAGATAAAACGGCAGCGGGACCGTCGGTTCTACCCACAGATACCAGCTTTCGCGGAAGTGGTTGTCCATATCCAAGACTTCGAGTTGTTCGGCTTTCGGGACATACCCTGCTAAATCGGATTCCATATTATCTAAACCGAGGATCTTCTTCAATTCTGGACGAAAGTTGGCTTGCCATGCCACCAACTCTTCTTGTGTAGTCGCCTGAAATTCATACTGCCTCGGAACGGTGTCATATAGGTTCTTGAAATGTGTTTCAGCGTTGTACACTGTTTGGTCCCCCATAAAAAATTTCAATCCGATTGATAATATTTGCAATGTTGCTGTAATGCCACAATCATAGACGACACTCTTATCCTTGTCAATTCAATTCGCAAAACCGTTCTGCAAAAAACACAAACGACTCATCAGCTTCTTTGGACTGGAGTCTCTGCTTTAACAGGCGAAGAAAAGCGCGTTGCCATTGTGTTTATGACTTGTGATTCAGTCGATAATATGATATACTGATAGTATACGAACCAACAAGTATAAGATACATATCTATCCGAAAAACAAACGTTTGGGTAACCTGTTTGATGAACTTGGCGATGTTCGTAACCGCTTTATCGCATTGGAGCAGCGATACTACCGCATCTACGGTAAATACGCAGATTGGTATCATTCGCAACTGGAGTTGACGAAGTTGCTCAAACGCACCAAAAAACATTAAAGGAAATTTTATGAAAATCCGAGCACGCTATCTGAAATCAAGCAGGTTGTTAGTTGCGTTATTACCCCTTTTGTTCATACTGTTTCACTTTGTGGGTTGTGTGGGTCCCGTTTCGGTCCACAAGGAACAGAAGGGTGTTATGAAAGCTCGCGCTTCCCATACGACGTGGGGTCTACCCGAAGGGGTCAAAGCGCGCCTCAATAAAGGCTCAATAATTGATGTCGAGTATTCTCCGGACGGCACGCTCCTTGCGGTATCGGGGACCATTGGTATTTGGCTATATGATGCACACACCGGTGAAGAACGCAACCTGCTTACAGGTCATACAGATTATGTCAATAGCATCTCGTTTAGTCCGGATAGTCAGATGCTTGCCAGTTGTGGTCTTGACGAAACTGTCCGTTTATGGGATGTCCAGAGTGGGCATCTCCTGCACACGCTCACGGGGCATAAGGATTGGGTCAGAAGTGTATCATTTAGTCCGGATGGTGAGGTGCTTGCCAGCTGGAGTGAGGACAGAACTATCCGTTTATGGGATGTAAAGAATGGTGGTCCCTTGCGAACGCTCACTGAGTATTCGTTACGTAGTATCGTTAGTCTCTCGTTTAGTTCGGATGGGCAGATGCTCGCCAGTAATAGTGCGGAAACTATCCATTTATGGAATGTAAAAAGGCGCGGCCTCCAGCGGACAATCACAGGGCATACAGATTCAATCATAAGCATGTTGTTTAGTCCTGATGGTGAGGTGCTTGCGAGTTGGAGTAAAGATGGAACTGTCTGTTTATGGAATGTCGGCACCGGGGACCTTCTGCACACCCTCGCGGGGCATAAAGATTGGGTCAGAAACGTATCGTTTAGTCCTGATGGTGAGGTGCTTGCCAGTGCTGGAAATAAAGACAAAACTATCCGTTTATGGGACGTGGAGACTGGCGATCTTCTGCGGACGCTCACCGGGCATACCGGTCAGGTCAGGTGTGTGTCGTTTAGTCCGGATGGTCAGACGCTTGCCAGCGGGAGTTTTGACAAAACTATTCGTTTATGGAATGTTGGGACTGGCACCCTCCTGCGGACGCTCACGGAGCAGACAGGAAGTGTCGTTAGAGTTTTGTTTAGTCCGGATGGTGAGACGCTTGTCAGCAAACACAAGTGGTTGCTCACCGGTGGGAGTGGTGACCAAGCTATTCGTTTATGGGATGTCGGGACTGGTAATCTCTTGCGGACGCTCACCGGACATATGTATCATGTCAGTAGTGTATCGTTTAGTCCGGATGGCCAGATGCTCGCAGATAGCGGGAATTATCACAAAATTATCCGTTTATGGGATGCCGGGACTGGTACCCTCCTGCGGACCCTCATCGGACATACGAGTAGTCTTATTAGTGTGTCATTTAGTCCTGATAATCAAATGCTCGCCAGTGGGGGTTGGGACGAAACTGTCTGTTTATGGGATGTTGGGACTGGTACCCGCCTGCGGACGCTCACCGGGCATACCGATCATGTCAATAGCGTATCGTTTAGTCCGGATGGTCAGACGCTTGCCAGCGGGAGTTTTGACAAAACTATTCGTCTGTGGGATGTTGGGACTGGCGATCTCCTGCGGACGCTCACCGGACATACAGATTATGTCATTAGTGTATCGTTTAGTCCTGATGGTGAAGTGCTCGCCAGCGGGGGTAAGGACGAAACTGTCCGTTTATGGGATGTTGGGACTGGGAATCTTCTGCGTACCGTCGCGGAGCATACGAATTGTGTCAGTAGCGTATCGTTTAGTCCTGATGGTGAAGTGCTCGCCAGCGGGAGCGATGACGATACGATCCGTTTATGGGATGTTAGAAGTGGCGGGCTGCTGCGAACGCTCACCGGGCATACGGATGATGTTAAAAGCGTATCGTTTAGTCCGAACGGACAGACGCTTGCCAGTGGGAGTTTTGACGACACGATCCGTTTGTGGGATGTCGAAACTGGTTATGTCCTGCGAACGCTCACCGGGCATACCAGTCAGGTCAATAGCGTATCGTTTAGTCCAGATGAACAGACGCTTGCCAGCGGGGGTTGGGACGGCACAGTGTTATTGTGGGACATCACACCGAAATAAGATAATGAAAGGATGTTTTATGAAAGTATTGATAACTGGTGCAAGCGGTAGACTCGGCGAGTATGTGATCCGAGAATTGGCAACAGAACACTCGCTGGTACTAATGTCGCGCAGAACGCCACCCGACGAATTCTCACATCTGCCCTTTATTCAAGGCGATCTGAACAACTTTGAGGACTGTCAGCGTGCCGTTGAAGGTGTGGACGCTATCCAACACCTCGGGGCACAACCGGGCCCCGTAGACCACCCAGATTTACGGGCAAGTGCTGAAGAGAGGGGTATCCCCTTCGATGCAACCTTCAAAACGAACATGCTCGGCACCTACTACCTCATGCAAGCCGCGATTGAGGCAGATGTCCAAACGGTCGTGATGTCCGGCAGCAATTGCGCATTAGGACACGGGTTTCGGATCAGCAAAACCCACATTCCCATAGACTATCTGCCGATAGATGAAGACCATCCGTGTTACCCTGAAGATTCTTATAGTTTCTCTAAACGCTGCGGCGAGGATTTGTTGGCGAGTTATACCCGTGCGTACGGTATCCGAACATATATTACACGTCCGGCAGGTATCAGTCCAGAGGAACGGCGAAAGCAGATGGCTGAAAATGCCAAACCGACAACTGCTTGGACACCGTGGCTCTGGTGTTGGGTAGGCAGTGAAGATGTTGCCAGCGCGCACCGCCTGATTATGGAAAAGGCAGACATGCTGTCGCCGCACGATGTCTATTTTCTAAACGCAGATGATACTTCGGCATTGGAACCTTCTCAAGAACTCGTTGCGCGTTTTAAACCCGAATTCCTTCCAAAAGTGAGAGCGCTTCAGGGGCATCAATCGTTTATCAATTGCGACAAACTCAAAAATGCTGTAGGATGGCAACACGAAACATCATGGCGGTAAATAGCAGTCAGCCATCAGCAGACAGCAAAGAAGTGTTTGATTTAATCAGAAACCTCTTTTACTGAAGGCTGAAGGCTGATAGCCAATGGCTAATTGCTGAAATCCGATTGCTGACAGCCGAAAGCCAAAATTGGAGGAAATATTATGTCAAATAGTGACAGAGTACGCATCGGTGTCATCGGTGTAGGAAGTATCTCGGTGCGTGGCATCCTTCCGCATCTCACACAAGACGATGTGCAAGATAGATTACAGGTAACCGCTGTCTGTGACCCTGTTCCGGGTCGGGCACAAGCCGCCTCTGAAAAATTCAATGTCCCATACGCGTATGAAACCTACGAAGCACTCTTAGCGGATGGACATGTAGATGCCGTTACGATTGCTTCACCCATCGGTTTGCATTACGAACAGGGCAAACTCGCAATTGAACACGGGCTGCACGCGCATTTCAACAAGACGATGACAACTACCGTCGATGAAGCGGACGACCTGATTGAATCAGCAGCACGTAAAGGCGTGAAGTTAGTCGCTTCCCCTGGGCAGATGCTCCGTCCAATCCATCAAGAAATTCGCAGACTCATTAACGAGGGTGCCATCGGAACATTGACATGGGCCGCCACGGGCTCCTCTTTCGGACGATACCACGAAAACGAATCCGTTAGACACGGCGACGACATGCTTTCTAATATCAATCCAGCATGGTATTTCCGCAAACCGGGCGGCGGTCCGCTCTACGATATGACTGTCTACGGTCTGCACACGATGACGGGTATCCTCGGACCTGCCAAGCGTGTAACCGCGTTCTCTGGCGTTCGCGTCAAGGAACGTGAATTCCGAGGTGAGATGCTTCCCTGCGATATGGACGATAACACCTTTATTCTCCTTGATTTCGGCGATGCCTTCTTCGGTTTTATCTACGGTGCCGCAGCAGGACACGCTATCAAAGGCGGGTTAGCGATTCATGGAACAGCCGGAGCAATTGAAGGCAGTGCCCTTAATGGAGAACCAATTGATGCTCCAAAAAGGGAGCTACCGCACGTCGTGGGACCGCATCGTAACATTCAGGAATCACACGTCTATGAGGATATTATGCAGCTCGTAGACTGGATACGCGAGGATAAACCGACAATTGTCACTGCAGAGCATGCCCGGCATGTCATAGAGATTTTTGATGCTGGCTACCGGTCAGCAGAAGCAGGGCAAGCACAAGACTTGCGCACTACATTTTAAACTGTTAGAACGCGGGCAAAAGTAGTGAGGTTGGAAACCTCGCCAGCGGTACCCAGACACGTATTTTGAAGGAATATAACCTTATGCCAGAAGCTTTATGTATTGGTGAACTTCTTATCGATTTTGTTTCTACAACACCTGATGTAACACTCGCCGAAGCACCTGGATTCGTCAAAGCCCCCGGTGGCGCGCCCGCCAATGTTGCCGTCGGTTTAGCCAAACTTGGCGTGGATGCTGGGTTCATCGGCAAAGTCGGCGCGGATGCGTTCGGTGATTTTCTACGTGAAACCCTCCAACAGAACAGTGTTGATACCGCTCATCTCATCGCAGGCGAAACCTCTCGGACGACTTTAGCCTTCGTTGCCACGCGTTCCGACGGTATGAAGGACATAACCTTCTATCGGCACCCGGGTGCCGATATTCAACTCTCTCCCGATGAAATTGATACCGGTTATGTTCAATCTGCAAAACTGTTCCATTACGGCTCTGTTAGCCTCAGTCATTCACCGAGCCGAGAAGCAACGCTCCATGCGATCCGGTCAGCAAAAGCGGGCGGCGCACGCCTCTCCTATGACCCGAACTTGCGATTGATGCTTTGGGACAATGCCAAAGATGCCAAACGTTGGATCTGGGAGGTGATGCCCTACGCCGATGTCGTCAAAATTTCAGATGAGGAGTGGGAATTTGTTACAGGTGATGCAGATTTGGAACGAGGCATTAAACGTATCCTTAGACTCGGTGTGAAGTTGCTCGTTGTTACATTGGGTGAACGCGGATGTTATTACACAAACGGTTTTGCTGACGGTTTTGTCGACGGCTTTACAGTTAACGTGGTGGATACACTTGGGGCGGGGGATGCCTTCGTCGCTGCCATGCTCACACAATTAAGGCAGTATATGGACCTTACTGCGCTTGAAAAAGATCAGTTGGATCCTATCATGCGATATGCGAACACTGCTGGCGCATTAGCGATCCAGAAAGTCGGCGTGATTCCTTCGCTGCCAACGCATTCTGAGATTGAAAATTTCCTATAAGTAACCGAAGTCGCTACCTTTAAACAATATTGTTTGGCGCATGTAAAAAGTAAATGCTATTTATATATAAAGGAGATCATATCGTGAAATCATTAAGCCTATTTGTTGTCTTATCCTTATGCATTATTTTTTTGGTCGCTGTGGGATCGGTGGAAGCCGCTACCTTGAACATCACTGTAGGAGATACCCAAACGGGTAATAGACTGAACGGTGTTGCCGTTACCGTCACACCCAAGACTGGTGATGCCACTACAGGCGTGAGCGGGACAAAAGGCACGCTTGAAATTACAGATTTAGCTGCAGGTGTCTACACAATTACAACATCTTCACCGGGTTATGCCGATGCAGTTGTGACAAATATCGCGCTTGCCGCCGACGAAACGAAGTCTATAGAAATTGCGCTCTCTTCAAAGGTTATCCAACTTGAGCAGGTCTCCGTTACGGCATCGCGCCGTCAAGAAAAGGTACTTGAGGCACCCGCATCAGTTGCCCTTGTAGGAGATTCGGAGATAAAGGATCGAGTCGCACCGAGTGTTACCGAGCACTTAAAATCAGTGCGTGCGGTGGATGTTGTTAGTGCCGGACTCGGGGCATCGTATGTTGTTGTCCGTGGTTTCAACAATGTCTTTTCGGGGTCACTCCTGTCACTTGTGGATAATCGGATTGCAAGTGTGCCTTCACTGCGGGTCAATAGTTACAGTTTCATTCCTACTACAAGCGAAGATATTGAACAGATTGAAGTCGTCTCGGGGCCTGGTGCGGCACTCTACGGTCCAAATAGTGCCAACGGGGTCATGCACATCATCACTCGCTCACCATTTACATCCCAAGGTACAACCGTTAGTATTGGCGGTGGTGAACGGCGTATACTTATGGGATCGCTTCGACATGCGGGCGTTATCAACGAGACGATCGGCTATAAGTTTTCGGGCAATTATTTTCGGGGAAGCGATTGGGAAGAGGGACGCGCAAAAGAGGATATTGAAGGGGCAGGTGGACTGATATTTGACACTTACAAAGCGAGTGGCGAATTTCGGGTTGATTATAGTCCAAACGCTGACACAACTGCCATTATTGCCAGCGGTTTCACGCAAGCCACCGGTATTGAACTGACAGGGATCGGTGCCGGTCAAGCCCAAAATTGGACATACGGTTACCTCCAAGGACGGTTCGTTCATAAAGATCTCTTTGCGCAAGCCTTTTGGAATCGGAGCAACGCTGGGGATACTTATGTCGTGCGGAGCGGTGATCCGACTATTGACAATTCTGACCTGTATGTCGGGCAGATTCAGCACGGCTATAGTTTTGGCAATCGGCAACGCTTTACTTATGGGCTGGATGTGTTGTTGACCCGTCCCGATACGGAAATGACAATTAATGGTATCAATGAGGAGGACGACAACATTAACGAGATAGGTGCCTATTTGCAGTCAGAGACCAAACTCCTTCCACAATTAAAGTTCATTGCTGCCGGACGGATTGATGACCACAATCAACTTGAAGACTACGTCCTTTCCCCGCGCGTCGCACTTGCGTTGCAACCCAATGACGACCATAACTTTAGAATAACCTATAACCGTGCCTTCAATACGCCGAGAACCTCCGACCTATTTCTTGATATTTTATCGGCAAAAGACCCATTTCAGTTAGGTGCTAACTTTCAACCAGCGTTAGGCTTCAGTCCGAATATTGATATACGGGCACAAGGGGTCCGCTCCGAAACAGGGTTCACCTTCAAAAGAAGTACGGATGGTCGCCCGGAGTTTCGTTCTCCCTTCTCACCGTTAGCGGATTTGCCAGCAGAGGCTTACATTCCACTTGATGATCCAGTTTTTACTAACGTTATGTGGAACGTCGGGAGAAGTGCTGTCATGAGTGCAGCACTCCCAACTTTTAAAGCAGGTTTAACCGCAGGAGGGTTCCAAGACCCCGTAATCGCAGCCCTCGCCGATGGATTTGATAATCTCATTCCAAAACAGGTGACGGGTGTGAAAAATGTTTTACGCTCGCTTGATCCGCAGGCAGGAGACTTTATTGACGTTGAAGGTGTAAATGATGTTAACCCGCTTAAGCCGACGATTACGCAGACGTATGAGATCGGCTACAAAGGGATTCTCATGAATAAGTTGGCGTTTTCCGCCGATGTCTACCATTCAAGAATTAACGATTTCGTCGGTCCGTTGGTCGTCGAAACCCCAAATGTTTTTTTGGATCCAGTAACATTAGGTGCCTCCTTAGGTGAACAGATGATAGTGGCGTTAGCGGATCCAGTAAATGCAGGGCTTAAGCAAGCACTGCTTGCGTTTGACGCGCCTGCTCAAGGTGGTAACGGCAATGGTTCGCCTGTTGATGAGTTGGTCAAATTGTTTGTAGCGGGCACTGAAAACAACGGTTCTGCTTTCATACCCTTTGGCACGGTCACACCCGAACAGGCAGCAGATCCAAATGCGATTATGCTGACCTATCGAAACTATGGCGATATTTCGCTCAACGGGTTAGATCTGACATTTACCTATTACCTCAATCCGAGTTTGAGTTTCGGTGCAAATTATTCGTTTGTCAGTAAAGATCTTTTTGAAGATGTTGATGGACTCGGCGATATCGCGCTCAACGCGCCTAAAAATAAATTTGGGGCAAACGTTCAGTACCTTAATACCGATCTTGGATTCGGGGTAGGACTGCGGACGCGTTTTGTGGCAGGCTTCCCTGTGAGATCAGGGGTTTACGTCGGTGATATTGAATCGTATTATACGATTGATTTAAATGCCGGTTATGAAATACCGATCGGTCCCAGACCACGGCTTTCATTCACTGTGCAAAATCTTCTGAACCGTAAGCACCAGCAATTTATCGGATCTCCAGAAATTGGACGTTTGTCAATGGTACGTCTGACCCAGGCTTTTTAAACACTATAGCGTAAAGAAGTTTAGACAAGGACTTACGCAATTTTTCCATGAGACTTACATATTACGGCTGCTGGCGAGGCTACAAACCTTGCCAGCGAAGAAGTTTGCATAGGTCCTGATTATAATGTGATTTAAGTTGGTCTATGGGTCCCGGGAGAATAATTGGAGGCCAACTGATGGTCCGTTATGAAGGTGTCAAAAATAGACCGCAATAACGTCTACCGCTGACAGATTTTACACACGCCTCGCTTTAACGGCGTACATGGGCCAGGAGAAATAGAAATCATCACCGGCAGGTTCAAATGTGTAATGCTCTCGTGCCTCATCAGGTGAGAGCTGTGCAAATGCATCACGGATCCCCTGCACGACCTCCGGTGGGTTTTGCTCTGGACGTACCCACCACAGAAACGACATCTGGGCGTTGCGGACGTGTGCTGTCTTTTCAAGTGAGAACCCAGCATCCGTAATCATCGTATCCCATTGCGAGGGTGGACGGCCATAAACGTGCGAATCATCCCGAAGTGCCTCTACACGGTTCTGCCACGCTATTAACTTTTCTGATTCAGGGGAAACGGAATCTGCGAGGCAAAAAAGTCCATCTGTTCGTAGCACCCGATGGACCTCGCTCAAAAATTTCGGGACATCTTGAAAATGGTGGGGGGCAAGCCGACAGGTCACCAAATCTAACGAGGCAGCCGCAAACGGCAGAGACTCCGCAGCAGCGACAGAAAACGTAATGTTCTCTATTGCTTGTGCCTCCGCCAATTCAGCTGCCTTTGCCACCATTTCTGGGGTCAGATCCGTGGCGACTACGTATGCAACCTTCGGTGCAAGCGCGAACGCTGTGAAACCTGTACCTGTCGCAACATCTAACGTCCGCTCTGTCCCTGTCGGCTCCGCAAAGTCGAGGATGACATCTAACGTATCCCCTTTCGCATGCGCGCTGCTCTGTGCGTAATAGTCTGCGTGCTGGCTAAACTGTTCTCGAACGGCTGTGTGGATGGACTTCATGTTAGTTGGTTTTCGGTTGTCGGTTATCAGTTGTCAGTTAAGACGATTTCTTTCTAAAAACCAATTGTTGAGAGTTATAACCTGTCTCCGAAATGCGATGTGTTGAGTTTCGCTGCTTTCAAACCGGCCTGTAGGACTATAGGAAGGGTTAATTGAAAACAATAACACCGCGCGCATTTTCGCCGGCTTCCATATCGGCGAACGCCTCGTTAATCTGTTCAAGCCGATAGTGCCGTGTAATGAGTTCGTCTAATTTCAGTTTGCCTTCCGTGTACAATCTCAAAAGTTTTGGCATATCCACCCGTGGGTGGCACGAACCGTAAAACGAACCGATCAGTTGCCGCTCCGTTGAGACGAGGTGCTGTGCCGGAATACTAACATCCATCTCGTGGTGTGCCATGCCGACGATAACAGCAGTGCCAGCCGCCCGCACCATCTTATACGCTTGCACGATGGTCTTCGGATTTCCGATGACTTCAAAGGCGTAGTCTACCCCAAGACCATCGGTCAATTCGCGAACCGCTTCGACTGGGTCAGACGTTGCCGCGTTGACGACAGCCGTTGCCCCAAAACTTTTCGCAAAGTTAAGTTTCTTCTCAGCAATATCGACGGCAATAATCTGTTCCGCTTGTGCGAGTACCGCGCCTTGGATAGCGTTCAGACCCACGCCCCCTGTCCCGATAACCGCTACGGAGCTGCCGGGTTCTACCTTCGCGGTATTGAGTACTGCTCCAACGCCTGTTGTTACGCCACAACCCACGAGTGCTGCTTTTTCTAACGCGTAATCCTTGTCGATTTTCACGAGGTTTTGTTGTGGTACAACCATGTATTCCGCCATCGTCGCAATTCGTGCCATCTGGAGGATACCGTCTCCCGATCCGTTATGCAGACGATACGTGCCGTCCAATTGGAACCCGCGCGGGACATCGTAACTTTCGCACAGACAGACTTTTTCCATCTGACACATGCGACAACCGCCGCAATAGCTGACGAAAGACAAGATTACATGGTCGCCCGGCTGAAAATCTGTTACATCCGCGCCAACCCGTTCAATAATCCCCGCACCTTCATGTCCAAGGGCGACAGCGGCATCGTAATAGATAGCACCCGTGACGACTGACAGGTCTGAGTGGCAGACCCCACTCGCAGCAGTGCGGACGAGGACTTCGTTTGCCTTCGGTTCATCTAATTCAAGTTCCTCAACGACGACCGGTTCGTTATGTTCATACATAACAGCGGCAAGCGTTTTCATTTTTCGCTCCCTTCACGTCTACAACAAAGACTCCAGATAACTTCTCGCTTTACGCATTGATTCAATCGGATCAGACTGACCTTCATATACGACTGAGAGGCAGCCGTTATAGCCGACACCCCGCAGGATGTCCAAGACGCGCGGGTAATCCAGCCATTCCTCAACACCGCTATCTATTTCATAAAACTTGGTTCGGACATAAACAGCATGCGGTGCTGTCTGTTCAATGCTGGCATAGCAGTCGTAGCCCGGATGTGAAGACCCGCGGTGTCCACTCGCGCCAGGAGACCCTGCATACTGACCGGTATCCAAAATGTGTGTGAAGTAAGGATGATCCGTTCCATTCAAAGCACGCAGGACGGCCTCACCGTCGCGTGTAACATTGTTGTGGTTGTGGTTCTGAAGTCCAACGAGAATCCCGGATTCATAACCGTACTCAGCGACCTCCTTGAAAGCTTCAATCATAGGTGGCCACAAAGTTTCCTCATCTTCACAATCTTCCGGCACATAGGCGGCAAACACTCGGACGATCGGGCAGCTCATAAAAGCCGCAACGTCGATCCACTGCTTGATGAGTGCAATTTGTTCCGGATGTTCAGCAACAGGCTTCCCAAAGTTATTGCTAACACCGATGTAACCTAACGGCAGCCCTTTCCGCATGAGATTCATTTTTAGGTTTCGTAGGTAGTCAGCGTCGGTGGATTCAAACGCGCTTGAATGCAGTTCGATAACGTCAAAACCGAGATCGTAGACTATTTGTGCGAAAGCAGTCGCAGTCGTATTTCTCACATTCAGAGACATGGTCCCCAATTTCATCATGAAAATTTTCTCCTTTTCGCCGAGTGGCGTACGAAATCATCTACTGGCGTTTTTCAAGTCTGGTTATTTACTGAATTGGAGTCTGATCCTCATGTTCTTGAAGCAGGGTCTTGGTCTGTTGATTCAAGGCTACAAAGAATTTCCGTAAGAGTTGTTGCAGGTCTTGGAGTCGCTGTCGATCCGCCTCAAGATATTGAATTCGCGAATCCATAGTTTCTAAGCGGGTCAGCCGATCAAGTACCTCTTGAATCAGTTCTTGCATTTCACGAAAATTTTGGTACTCGTTCTCTAATTGTTCAACCTTATCTACCGTTGACTCGAGATCTCTTTTTGTCTGTTTCAATTCTTGTTGTAGGTTTTGCGTGAAGGCGATGAGTTTCTCTAAGGTGTTGGTCGTTTTATAAACCTGCTGCTCTGAATTATGAACCTGCTGCTCTGAACGGTTATCCGGACTTATTTGTTCTGGAGGCTGCGTATCTTCGTCTGGAGTGTGTGACGTACCAAGTTCAGTTCCGGCGAGATTAGGCGACTCCGCATCTGAGGTTGCAAAGGTGCCTATTAATTTAATATGGTACGAAAACGATCTATACGGTTCTTTCCGCTCGGTGTATGTGACTTGCGCTTGGAGTTCTTCACCAACCCGCAGGGCTCTTAGACGACTATGTATATTCCGAATTACGACCTCGTTGTAGCCAAATGCGTCACTTTTTTTCGGGTTTAACTGTCGAAGGTATCGGTAGAGTTCAAATCCATCGGTGCTCTCTCGTTCTAATCCCTCCGCCGTCAACACACCGATGATTTCGGGGTTGTCAGGATCTTCCGGAGGTGCCTGTTCGTCAGGTATCACGATATCCAGGGGCACTTCTCCCTGAATAGTTTTCATCCCGATGATCCAATGCGTCGGTGATGTTTTACTGCAGTATGCAATGAAGTCGTAGTTAATTGCCATAAATTTTTCCCACGAATGTGTTTTTTCTTTAAGAGCGATCCTCTCTAATTTTCACGAACTATGCAGGGCCATTTAGTTTTCCGAAATTTTAGACTGTCGGTTCTACATTCTTCACTGTAGAAGCACGCTCCGAATAGCGACTTCCTTGACAAAAGCACCGGAAAACCGAAGTTGAAAGGCTCTGACGCACTATATTTGTAGTCTTGACATAACTTCTACGAACTTTGGAATACAAGAGGTGCCAGCACCTTCTACGGCGAAGGATGCGACACAGTGTGCGAAGTTAAGGGCTGCCTCTACTGAGCGGTTTTGATAATAGTTAATTAAAAAAGCGGCGGCGAAAACATCACCTGCCCCCGTCGGGTCTACCTCCGTAACAGGGTATGCCTCGGATTCAAACTGTGTGCCGTTTTGAAAAAGTGTTGCCCCTCGTGCGCCCTGCGTTAGCACAACAATAGGTGCTAAGCCAATATATTTCTCTAATTCATCGGGATAGCTCCGAAGGTCTTCATCGCTGAGGATTAGTACATCAATATAAGGTAAAATCTCTTTCGCTGTTTCCCACCGCTTTGCTGTGACTCTACCGTTGGCATCCCATTGCCGAAGCCAACCTTGTGGTGTTGCACCTATTAATGTGTCCGCGCTAAAACAGTGAACGACTTCAGCAGAAACTTCATCTGCGATCGGACACAAGTACGCGATATTGCTTCTACGCCATTCAGCAGGGACATCGTTCCCTTTGAGTTGCTGCGCGATTCCTAAGATAAATTGTTGTCTATGTCCCTTTTCGTCGTATTGGTTGTCAAAAATCGTTGTGTCAGGGGATTCATGATAAACCGTTTCTATTCCGTCTAACAACGAATTTCGCCGGTCAAAGTTGGCACCGACAGCCGTAACCGCGCGGGCACGGTGACCAAGGTTCCGCGCAGTCAATGTTGAGTATGAGGCGGATCCACCAAGAATGTAACCCTTTGGCGAGACATCGTAACAGAAGTGACCAATTGACAGAAAGGTTGTGGACTTTTGGGGGGATGTATTCATTTTAGTATAATTCAAAAACGGGTTCCATGTGTGCCCACCATTCGTCTGGTTGTGCTTCTGCCACCGGTTCTTGGAAAGTGCGCATCAATTCATCCCAGGCTTTACACTTTGGATTTTCTTCAAGATAGCGTGGAAAGTCGCGCTCTATATCAAATGTGTCAACAGTCTCCATCGCCATAAACAGACGGCACCCGAGCAGATAAATATTCATCTTTGTGATACCGACAGATTTCAACGCAGCGAGGACCTCAGGCCAGGCATCTCGGTGATATGCTTTGTATTTTTCTATAACGGACGGATCGTTTTTTAGGTTCAATGTTAGACCGTAGTGTTTCATTTTACTTTTTCCAGTGCTTTTCGGATGATTTCATCGTGATCAAACGCGAGTTTCGGTAGGTCCGTATTTGGAAACCATGCGGCTGCTGATGCATCAGAACCGGCTTTAACGTTTACTGTGGACTTTTCAATGACCGTAGCGTAGGCGATGGTAATCACCCGTCCACGTGGATCGCGGAACGTTGCCCCGAAAGCACCCACCTCAGTGAGTGTTACATCGGTAACCCCTGTTTCCTCTGCTAACTCGCGACGTGCCGAGGTCTCAAGAGATTCCTCCATCTCAATAAAACCGCCCGGTAGTGCCCAGTGCCCTTCAAAGGGTGGATGCTTACGTTGGATCAATAGCACATCCGAGGCATCGCCACTGAAAACAACGATGTCAACAGTAACGGCGGGACGTGGATAATCATAACAAAACATTATGCTTGTTTGAATGGAGCGATTTTTTAAATTAGCCTCCATCCATCCTAATTCTATAGGATACCAGATTTTTACATTTTCGTCAACTTTTTTTCTATACTTGAAATGAACATAGACGTAGTGGTATAATAATTCTCACTACGGACTTACAGGTGATGTGTTAGTGCATTATTGAGTTGGGGAACATGTAGAAATGAAAACTCTCTTTAAGAAGAATATCCCAAATGCTCTAATTATTTCTCTTGGGCTTCATATCTTCCTATTTCTTCTGCTTGGGACCTTGTATCGACACAGAACTGACTGGGATGCTAAGCCGGTTACTGAGATTGAGATCCTCAAGATCCACTCACGAAAGTCCCTGCATATAGACAGAAGACTCCCCCGTTTTTCCTTTCAACCCTCGGCATCCGCGGAGAATGTGCAGCAGATGAAGACTGTTAAGGTTGAACCCCCATCGCTTAAGACATCGGCAACACTTGTATCGTATCCAGATGCGACGGTCGAATTGCAGACACCGGAACTTTCCTCACCCGTCCCTTCAGACGAAGGTGCCTATGAGACAGGCTTACAGGCTAAACCTGTGGGTGGATCAGGCACCGGTGGCACTGGTGCTGGATTAAGTTCACGCGTCTCCGGGAATGGGAGGCTCGGAGGTGTTGGGCGCGGGTTCTTAGACGGAACAGGCGGTGAACCTCAGTCCAATCTTGAAGGACTTACGCTCCCGGACTTAGCCCTGACCAAGGTTGGCAAACATATCGTCGCAAACCGTAGCACTGATCTCGTTGATATCGTTTTTGTTGTTGATGGTAGTGGCAGTATGAAAAACGATATTGATGCTGTACGAGAACATCTCAATAATATGACGGGTCTCTTTGATAATGCCGGGATGGACTTCACTATTGGGGTCGTTGCCTTTCGCGCCGGTACCGGGTACGGTCTTCTCGGGTTGGACTTTGAGGTAATTCCGCAGACGCGCTCTATTTCTGAAGTTAAAAAAGTCTTGTCGCAATTGAAATTCCGGGGCGATGAGAATGGGTTGGACGCTCTGATTCGCGCCGCTGATGAGGTGAAATTCCGACGCGCCGCTGAAGTCCACTTTATTTTTGTCACAGATGAGTATGTAAGTGGCGCGTATTCCTCTATGGATGTGGTGATGAAGATGAAGACTTCCAGAATCAAAGTAGATGTTATCGGTCGTGATGAACCCTTCCAGAAATTCATAGCGAAAAGTACCGGTGGTTTATGGCTGCCGATTTCAAGTCTCACGGTCCAGTAACCCAATGGAGAGTCTTGATCGAAAGATTGCGGCTACAGACGATGGGGAAAAAGGATAAACACTACGCTCTCGGTTTAACGGTCCTTTTTCTCGCAGTCGGCGCGTTTACTGCGAGCCATCACGAGATGTGGCGCGATGAAATTCAGGCATGGCTTCTGGCGCGAGACAGCACCTCGATCTTTAATCTCTTCGCGAATCTGAAGTATGAGGGGCATCCAGGCTTGTGGCACCTCTGCCTCATGCCGCTGAGTCGAATCACACATTCCCCAGTCATGATGCAGATGCTCCATCTCCTGATTACGGGTGTTACCGTCTACCTTTTCGTTCGCTACGCGCCTTTCAACTGGTTCCAGAAACTTCTCTTCTGTTTCGGATATTTTGTCATCTATGAATACGCGATTGTCGCCCGAAACTACGCCCTTGGATTGCTGCTGATAACCGTCTTTTGTGTGCTTTTCAAGGCACGTTACAAACGTTTTATCTCGGTGGGTTGTGTGCTATTTCTGCTTGCGCATACGAGTGTCCATGCGTTGATCGTTGTCATAGCGATAGGCATTGCCCTCTGTTGCGAATACCTCTTTGGTGGTCGGTTTCTTAGACCTCTCAACGAAGAGATTGAAACTATAGAGAATAAGAGATCCATCTGGATCGGGTTCGCACTGATCGGTGTCGGCATTATTACAGCAGTTTTGCAACTCAATCCACCCTCGGATACAGGTTTCGCCGTTGCGTGGAATTTTAACTTTGAAGTGAAACGTGTGAACGATATTGCCAAGCTAATTTCCCGGGCGTATCTCCCAGTTACGAGACCTGGACTCGGTTTTTGGGGTTCAAACATATTAACAACTTACCCCTTCTTCCAAGCAATTCAAGTGCTGCTTTGCTATTTCCTGATGCTCTTCAGCGTGCTGTTATTTTTCAAACGACCGATTGCGTTGCTTACCTATCTCATCTCAACATTTGGGCTTTTGGCGTTTTTCTATGTCAAGTATCACGGCAGCATCCGGCATCACGGCTTTCTGTTCCTCGCATTTCTGATGTGCTGTTGGATTTACCGAGACTGTCCGGCGATCAATCTTGGTAAGGCTGAGCAGCAGGAGACAGGTTCAGCAATAGATCGGGTTTTAAGTATAGTAGGGACGGTGCTTGTAACATTGCTCCTGATCTGTCATGCGATCGGTGGTATTATAGCCGTCAGGATGGAGTACCGCCATGTTTTCTCTTATGGCAAACTGACAGCCGAATATATCAGGTCGCAAGGTATGCAAGACCTCCCGATGGTTGGCGAAATTGATTATGCTGCCAGTACAGTTGTCGGGTACTTAGAAAAACCTCGGCAAGTTTACTATCCACGCGGCAGCCGACTCGGTTCTTTTATCAGATGGGATAAGGCACGCACGCACGATGCTTCCAATGCCCTCGTTATTGAAGCAGCGAAAACATTGGGTGCCGAGAGAAATAAACAGGTGCTAATCATCTTGAACCGCGCTTTGGGTGATGAACTGGGTCAGCAGCATAATCTTACTTCCGTAGCCAAATTTACCGGTTCAGTTGTTGGTGATGAGGGTTTCTATCTCTATCTAATGCCTCCACCGTGACACAGTTCATAAGGTTGCGATGTAAACGATGGACAGAAAGGATAAACGCTACGCTCTTGTTTTAACATTCCTTTTTCTCACAGTTGGTGCGTTTACTGCAAGCCACCATGAGATGTGGCGCGATGAGATTCAGGCGTGGCTTCTGGCACGAGACAGCACTTCAATCTTTAATCTCTTCGCGAATCTCAAATATGAAGGCCATCCCGGTTTATGGCATCTCTGCCTCATGCCGCTGAGTCGTATAACACACTCACCTGTTATTATGCAGATGTTCCATCTCCTGATTACGGGTGTTACCGTCTACCTTTTCGTTCGCTACGCGCCTTTCAACTGGTTCCAGAAACTTCTCTTCTGTTTCGGATATTTTGTCATCTATGAATACGCGATTGTCGCCCGAAACTACGCCCTTGGGCTGCTGCTGATAACCGTCTTTTGTGTGCTTTTCAGGGAACGTTACAAACGCTTTATTTCGGTGGGTTGTGTGCTATTTCTGCTTGCGCATACAAGTGTCCATGCGTTGATCGTTGCCATAGCGATAGGCATCGCCCTCTGTTGCGAATACTTCTTTGGCGGTCGATTCTTTCAACCTCTTAACCAAGAGATTGAGGCTATAGAGAATAAAAGACCCATCTGGATCGGGTTCGCACTGATCGGTGTCGGCATTATTACAGCGGTTTTACAACTCAATCCGCCCTCGGATACAGGTTTCGCCGTTGCGTGGAATTTTAACTTTGAAGTGAAACGTGTGAATAATATTGTCAAATTGATTTCCGGTGCGTATTTCCCAGTTACCATACCCACACGCAGTTTTTGGGGTTCAAACATATTAATAACCGATCCCTTTTTCCAAGCAATTCAAGTGCTGCTTTGCTATTTCCTGATGCTCTTCAGTATGCTATTATTTTTTAAACGACCGACTGCGTTGCTTACCTATCTCATCTCGACATTTGGGCTTTTGACGTTTTTCTATGTCAAGTATCACGGCAGTATCCGACATCACGGTTTTCTGTTCCTTACGTTTCTGATGTGCTGTTGGATTTACCGAAACAGTTCTGCGGTCAATCTCGGTAAGGCTGAGCAACAGGATACGGATTCTCTGATAGATCGGGTTTTCAATAAGGCAGGGACGGTGTTTGTGACGGTGCTGCTTATCTGCCATGCGCTTGGTGGTATTACAGCCGTCAGAATGGAGCACCGCCATATTTTCTCGTACGGCAAACTCACAGCCGAATATATCAAGTCGCAAGGCATGCAGGACCATCCGATAGTTGCTGACAAGGATTCCGCTGCGAGCACTGTTGTCGGCTATCTACCGAAACGGCAGGTCTACTATCCACGCGGGAGTCGACTTGGCTCTTTTGTCAGATGGGACAAAGCGCGCTCCCACAGTGCGCCCAGTAAACTTATCGTTGAAGAAGCACTGAAGTTGAGTCGTCAGAATACTCAGGACGTGCTAATTATTTTGAATCGCTCTTTAAGTGCTAAACGGCGTGAACAGCACAATCTCACGTTCTTAGTTAAATTTACCGGTTCAACCGTTAGAGACGAAGGTTTCTATCTCTATTTAATGCCATCTCCTTGATACTAATGCTTGGCGTGCACACTTGCCGAGTCATAATACTCGGTGCTTTGCTGACCGCTGATTACTGACCGCTGATGGAACTGACAACTGAATGCCTCTACGCGCAAAACTTTTTCTTGACAGAATTTGCAATAAGTGTTAACCTATTAAAGGTTATTTTCTTAGAAATCGGAGAAGTTCCTGATACATGCCAAAACGGAAAAGAAAGCCCAAGAACATACCTACCTCGGACGTGAGCAACGAAGATGATATTGTGCTGCGCGAAACAACACCTTTGCAGCTGCGTTATTATGGTGACCCGGTCCTCCGCAAAAGAGCCGAACCGGTCCCCGAGATCGCAGAGGCAGAACGCCAACTCGCTGTACAGATGTTAGAGACGTTATACGCGACAGGCAACGGTATCGGACTTGCGGCAACACAAGTCGGCGTTTTGAGAAGGCTTATCATTGTTGACATAGGTGAAGAAGACGATGAGGCATACGAGCCTTTAGTGCTATTTAACCCGGAAATTCTGAGTTCTGAGGGAGAAATCGTCGCTGACGAAGGATGTCTCAGTATTCCTGATGTGACGGCGGAGGTGAAACGTCCCGAGAAGATTGTCATTGAGGGAATTGATGTCCAGAGCAAAGCAGTTCGCATTGAAGCCAATGGCTTGTTGGCGCGTGTGCTGCAACACGAAGTTGATCATCTTAACGGTGTGCTTTTTATTGACCGGATTAGTGGATTAAAACGGCAATTGCTGAAAGACGAATTGCTGAGAATACAACAAGCTGAACGCCCCACTTAATGCTAAAACCTGCGCACTGTCTGCGGAGGTAAATTTATGTTAAAACAGAAACTTGAACCTACCCTACAGGCGAAACTTGACCGACTTTATGCATGTCTGCGTGGTTATGAAAAGGTTATCGTCGCTTTCTCTGGTGGCGTTGATAGTACATTTCTCGCGGAGGCAGCACAGCATGCCTTAGCGGATAATGCACTCGCTGTGACCGCCATTTCTGACTCGTATCCGATCCGGGAAATGAGAGCCGCGCAAGATATTGCCAAACAGATCGGGATCCGCTTCGAGACCGTTCACACGCAAGAATTAGACCTTGAGGGGTACGCAAGCAACCCGACCAATCGCTGCTTTTTCTGTAAGACGGAGTTGTTCGATAAGCTGCGTCCCATCGCTGAAAAATATGATGTCGGAACGATCGTCTACGGCGCGATCCCAGACGATGTCGGCGACCATCGCCCCGGAATGGATGCCGCAAAGAGGATGGGTATCCAAGCCCCATTGATTGATGTCAACTTGGCGAAAGCAGAGATTCGCGAGATTTCAAAGGCGTGGGAGCTCCCGACATGGGATAAACCGGCGTTTGCCTGCCTCTCATCTCGGTTTCCTTACGGCATGCGTATCACTCGTGAGTTGCTACGACAGGTAGATGCCGCCGAGCAATTTCTCTACGATTTGGGGATTCGACAATTCCGTGTCCGACACCACGGTGACCTCGCCCGAATTGAGTTGGAGGCGCAGGAAATTTCGAGATTGCTTTCAAAAACCGTACGCCACGACATCAGTACACACTTTAAAACACTCGGATATTCTCATATCACGCTTGACTTGCAGGGGTATCGTTCTGGAAGCCTCAACGAGGGAGTCACGACTTCGTAATATCAGAAACCTGCAAGCAGTGGACTAACTAAAACATCGGAGGCACAGAAATGTACGACCTGAAAGGTGTTATAGCGGTTATAGTGGCATATCCGGTCCATATAATGAGTTTTGTGGGTTCTATTTTACTTCTTGGTCTTGTTCTACCAAGATGGCGGCGGCAGCGTAAGCAACCTCTGATTTCGACTGAACCCCTCTTTGGAAAGAAAGGGTTAACACAAAGCGAAAAAGCAGTCCTAACAGGAAAAATTCGGGACAGTGGTACCGAAAGCCTGAAGAAAAGTTTTGCAGGCAAAGCAAATCCTGTTTACGTAACATTAGTTATGATCTGTTTGATTTTGATCTTCTTTCTTGGAGTTTTTTGGGTGCTGCCCAAGCTGTAAAGAAAACTCATAAACCGTAAAAAATTTAACATGTCCAACCAACAAACACAACAACTTATCGGCGTAGATTCCTTCAGTTGGAAGAAATGGGATGCCTGCACGCACTGCGGGCTTTGTCTACCCACCTGTCCAACGTATCGAGAATTAGGTTTAGAAACGGATTCACCACGAGGTCGGCTATACCTCATGGGGAGTGCCTTCAAAGATGAGGATGCCACTCCACTCAGCGAAGAATGGTCAGAATACATCTACCGGTGTTTAGATTGTCGCGCATGCGAAACCGCTTGTCCTTCCGGGGTCCATTTCGGCGAACTTCTTGAACAGGCGCGTGCCATCTATGAACAGAATGCCCCCCGCTCAGCGGTTTATCGCTTCTGGACGAACCTCGTCTTCAAACAACTTCTGCCCAATAAAGAACGATTGGACCTAATCTTTGAGTTGATGTGGCTCTATCAGCGGCTCGGTATCCGATGGCTTGTCCAGAAAACAGGTATCCTGAAACTGATGGGACAACTCGGACAAATGGAATCGTTACTGCCGAAGATCCCACCGCCGCACCTAAAATATACAATACGGGACATTACACCCGCCGAAGGTGAAACCCGGTATCGTGTCGGATTCATACCGGGGTGTATTATGAATCAGGTTTTCACGGAGACGAATCTCGCAACTATTCGGGTCTTAGCACAGAACGGTTGCGAGGTCGTTACGCCACGAGAGCAGACCTGTTGTGGCGCGCTACACCTTCATAACGGCGTGCGAGATGTCGCTTCAGCTCTCGCTAAACAGAACATTGATGCATTTGAAGAGGAGAATTTAGACGCGATTATTATTAACTCTGCCGGTTGTGGGGCAACCCTTAAAGAATATGACGCACTCTTAGAAAACGATACCGCCTACGCGGCGAAAGCGGAACGTTTCAGTCATAAAATGCGTGACATCAGTGAATTCTTAGCCGAAATTGAGATGATACCACCGACAGGAAAAATCGAAAAGCGTGTTACTTATGATGAACCGTGTCATCTCCTTCACGGACAAAGTGTGAAGGTCCAGCCTCGTAAAGTCCTTGCGTCGATACCGGGGCTTGAGTTAATTGAGTTAACCGAATCCGAATGGTGCTGTGGAAGTGCAGGGATCTATAACATCACACAACCGGAACTTTCGCAAGAGATTTTGGAACGTAAGATGGCGCACATCGCTGAAACCGATGCGGATATCGTTGCAACGGGGAACCCAGGCTGCTTGCTCCAGATTCAACTCGGTATTCAGAAACATGGATTGTCTATGAAGGCGATGCATCCTGTGAATCTCTTAGACTATGCCTATCGTGGTATCGCCCCGGAGGATTTTTTGCCTGAGCAGTAGTGAAAGAAGTGTTCTATGTGAGAGAACGTCAATATAAGTTGTTTTGTGTTAAAATTAGCCGCGAAAACGTAGCCTGCATTCTCACTGCGAAGCAGGCGCGGGCGGATATACGGAAGAGACGCTTCAAATTCATCTGACCGAACTGCAAAGTAATTTAAAAAGAATGTTTTTATCAGATAAAGATATTATTGATTATATGGACAAAGGGAAGATTAAAATCTCCCCCGCGCCTGATTTGGAAACACAACTCGGTAGTTGTTCCATTGATTTCAGATTGAGCAATACTTTCCGTGTGTTTGAACATAGCAAGTACCCGTATATTGATCTCGGCACAGAGATTGATACCGACGATTTGATGCGGAAGGTTGATGTTCCTGATGGTGATGCTTTCACAATGCAACCGGGTGAGTTTGTCTTGGCAGCAACGCAGGAGAAACTTGAGTTGGCAGATGATGTGATGGCACGGCTTGAAGGCAGAAGTAGTTTGGGGAGGCTCGGCATTATTGTCCATAGTACTGCCGGTCTCTTTGACCCAGGCTGGATTGGTATTCCCACTTTGGAGTTAGGAAATCTTGGGCGTATGCCGGTCAAATTATACCCAGGTATGCGGATCTGTGCGTTTACCTTTGCGCGGCTTTCTTCACCTGCACGTGTACCGTATCAACTCAAACCGGCGAACAAATATGCCGGGCAGGACGGTCCTGAAACGAGCCGATTCGCCAGAGATATTGAATTCTCGGAGGAATAGCTCCAAAGTCGCGGTTTTGATGGATGTAGGGGGCTATGCGCAAAAAATGTGCAATGCTATGCCTAATAATTTAGCAAGATTTCGGAATTTTTGATATACGGCGTGACAAAACATCGTAACAGCAGACCATTTCACGCCACCTTTCCGTCTTAGGTCGCTGTAATTCGTAGGTTTACACGAAAATTTGTCTATTTTCGTCAATTAATGCTGTCCTATGTTTAATCACTGTTGATTGGCATAAATTTTGCTTACCTATTCGGTAAGACACTCGTCAAATGGTATGAGTTGCGCATTCAATTGACGAATCAAGGACATTTTTCTGAGTTATTGAAGCGGGATTTCAGGGAAGCCTCTGGACTTTTATGCCTCGTTTTCCTGTGCCGTTTCATCAGATTGTAGTCTCGGTCTCTGGATCGAGGAGTTTTGAGTTTTGATAGCAAATTTCGGCTCCCAAGTTATGCCGAAATAGGAGGATATGTGAATGACACCAAGTGAGGTGGTTGCACTTGCAAAAGAGAATGATATAAAGATCGTCGATCTCAAATTCATGGATCTGCCGGGCATGTGGCAACACTTTTCCATGATGGCAGAGGAGTTGACCGAAGACCTGTTTGAAGAAGGAGCAGGTTTTGATGGTTCGAGTATCCGTGGTTTCCAGGCGATTAACGAGAGCGACATGTTGCTCTTTCCGGATCCAACAACTGCGCTGATTGATCCAGTCTGCAAGGTGCCGACGCTCAGTATCACGTGTAACATTAAAGACCCAATCACATTGGAAAATTACACACGCGACGTACGGCATATCGCACAGAAGGCGGAAGCCTATCTACAGTCCACAGGGATTGCTGATACGAGTTTCTGGGGACCTGAAGCAGAATTCTATCTCCTGAATGATATCCGCTATGGACAGAACCAGAATTCTGGTTTCTATCATGTTGATTCCGTTGAAGGCAGTTGGAATTCGGGCCGCGAAGAGAATCCGAACCTCGGTTATAAACCGCGCTATAAAGAGGGTTACTTCCCAGTGCCGCCTTCAGATACGCTTCAAGACCTCCGTTCGGAGATCTGCCTTAAGCTCATGGAAGCTGGCGTTGATGTAGAAGTTCACCACCACGAAGTGGGAACCGCAGGTCAAGGTGAGATTGATATTCGCTTTGGTACCCTCACGGACACAGGCGATAAGCTTGCCCTATATAAGTACATCATCAAAAATATGGCGCGTGCGAACAATTTGGTCGCCACCTTTATGCCGAAACCGCTTTTCCAAGACAACGGTTCCGGGATGCACGTCCACCAGAGTCTCTGGAAAGATGGAAAGAATATCTTCTACGATCCACAGGGATATTCGCTTCTCAGTGAAGACGCTCTCTATTACATCGGTGGCTTGCTGACGCATGCCCGCTCGCTCTGTGCAATCATCGCGCCAACAACGAACTCTTACAAACGGTTGGTCCCAGGGTATGAAGCACCTGTGAACATCGCTTACTCGCAACGGAACCGTAGCGCATGTGTCCGTATTCCTGTCTACTCAAAGAGTGAGAAGGCGAAACGGGTTGAGTTCCGGACACCGGATCCATCTTGTAATCCTTACCTCGCTTTCAGCGCACTGCTCATGGCAGGGCTTGACGGTATACAGAACCGCATCCATCCGGGTGATCCGCTTGATAAAGACCTTTATGACCTCGAGCCGGAAGAGTTGGCAGACATTGAGTCCACGCCAGTCTCCCTCGGCGATTCCTTGGATGCCTTAGAGGAAGACCACGAATATCTCCTCAAGGGCGACGTGTTCACCCAAGATGTTTTGGATGTTTGGATTGATTATAAACGTGAAAATGAGGTCGATGCAATAAACATGCGGCCCCATCCGTATGAATTCTTCCTCTATCACGATATTTAGATCGTGTGAACGAGGTTTTGAGAACGCTCTATAGGGCGGATCGCGTATCCGCCCATCCTACTTGTATTATAACCTTGAGGGCAAAGATTGTAAGCCCTGATTAAGAAGTGGTTATCGGTTTTAATAGTTATCAGTTATCGGTTATCAGTTTTCAGTTAAGAGGTCTCTTGTAACTGACAACTGACAACTGACAACTATTCCTCTGATAACTGACAACTGTTCATTTTTCCCAAGGAGAACCGCATGAAAAAGCTAGAATGTATTATCCGCCCCTTCAAGTTGGAGGAGGTAAAAGAGGCACTCAGCAGTGTGGGTGTTCGGGGCATGACAGTCAGCGAAGTTCGTGGATTCGGGCGCAGCCGTGGGCATACCGAATTGTACCGCGGTAGCGAATACACGATCGAATTTGTCCCGAAATTAAAAATCGAAATCGTTGTCGCGGAAGAAAATGTTGACAAAGTCGTCGAAGCCGTGCAACAGGCTGCCTCCACCGGCAAGATCGGGGACGGCAAAATCTTCGTGCTGCCCATCGATGAAACTATCCGTATCCGTACAGGTGAAAGAGGGCCTGCCGCTGTTTAACTCTCTATTCTATTTTCCCCTGGAGGCGGGTCCCCATGCCCGTCTCTTTATTTTTTAAGGCATACTCCCGCTGCGCACTAATCCAATAACGAAGCCACGAGCGTTTCCATTGCTGCTACTGTTCCGACAGCCGGTAGGGATGACATTGCCGCCCAAGTTTCATAACCACCTTCCTCTGTCAACGCCTTGTCTGTGCAAATATAACCGATATACCCGTTCGCCAGGCTGACGAGGAACGTCGGATTCGCATTAGATACCGATTTGATGTTCATTCCCGTCTCAACGAATACCTCTCCGGGCAGTGCGACAATCGCCGCTTCACCGAGACGTATCACCTGAACAGGCGCGCTCATCTGCGCTGGTAACTTCGCCAGACGTTGGCATTCACGCGCATAGACATCAACCAGTGCCTGCGGTATCGGCTGCCCAACGACCCAACTAAATGGACCTGTCTCGTAGGCATCGTAAGTTCCTTGCGGCACGGACAGCACCTGCTCGGCAACTTCAAGATCTCCAGTGGTAATCTGTTTGGGTTGAAATGTCAGCGTGGCAAGGTTGCCACTGAGGTTGAGCGTGTCGTGCATCTCCATAAACTGCATTTCAGTGATAAAATGCCCCGCAAGGACGTTCGCCATTTTCACTGCTTGTCGATGTCCGCTCGCTGTCCATTTCGTCTGCCCACTGAAGTCGGTATTGTTAATCTGTCCCGATGCGGCGTTCCAGAGAAGTGAGATGCATGTATCCCCCAAATAGTGTTGCATGAGCCGGTCGAAATGCCCAAAATAGTCGGCGGAGAGGGCATTGCCGTTATCCGTACCGATGTAGTGGAGTGAAAAGTTAGCGACGGCGGAGATAGGCGTGCCGTCATCAGCTTCAACGAACATCATCGCTAACTCTGGATCAATTGTGCCGGTAGGTTCCACAAGATCTGGGTTATTGACACCAGGGTTAAAACGGACGGTACCATCTTTCATGTGCCACCGTCGATTAAAGGTGATACGTTCTTCATTGACACTGGCGAATCCTATGCGGGCAGGTTTGAGTCGCCACACTGCGAGTTCAACCGCATCGGCGATTTTCAGTGGCACCCATTCGGTGTAACCTGTATCCTCATCAACGCCGAGCAGATCGGCAACAGCGACGGCGGTATGGGTATGCGTCGCGTTCACCATAACGTGCGCTGCCGGGATGCCACACCTGTCAGCAATACGTGCTTTAGCTGCGTTTGCTACCTTCTCCGGTATAGCGATGAGATCGCATGTGACGATTGCGATACGCGTTGCCCCGTTATCGATGACAACGGCTTTTGCAAAGAGTTCATCATCAACATTTTCGGCGTATCTCGGTCGGAAACCTCCGGGTATCCTTGTACCGAGCGACGGTGTGATATTCGCGGTCGCGCTCCCTGCTTTAAGAGTTGTTTGCATTTTTTTAACTTTCCTTGCGGATAAACAACGGAATCTGAGGCTTTAACATTTTCCGTGTTTGAATCGCCCTCCACTTCGTTTCAGGCTTGGTTTTTGGTGTTCTTGATTGGGTTACTCTCCTTAATGCGAAACTTGTGAGGAATTAAGACTTATCTCAGCCAACTGGAACCGCACCAACAATTATTTTTTTCGTTCCGTCATGACTGTAACCTTGGAATACCACTTGGGGTTTCTGGTTTCCGATCAATACGAAACGGGTGAATGTCGAAAACGGTTTCGCTGTCCAAGGCAAGTTCGCTCATAATGCGTCCGACAAGAGAACAGAACTTAAAGCCGTGGCCTGAAAAACCTGCCGCAATCAGTAAATCTGGACAGTCGGGATGTGTGTCGATAATAAAGTCCTCATCGGGGGTTTCAGTATAGAGGCAGACCTCGGCGTGCGTGGTTTTTCCAAGTTCCGGAATGCGTTCCTGTATGTATGCATCTATATGGGCAATGTAGTCCGTGTCCGGTGTGCGTTCGCATGTATCCGGAGAAACGACTGGCCCCCTTCCGTGACGTGCCATCTTTACGCCAGAGCCAAATGCGGGGATGCCGTAGAGGAATTCGCCGTCTTCGGTTGCTTCTGTGAAGACTGGAAACCTGTCTGCTTGGAAACGGTTCATGTCTGTCGGTTGGTAGTAGCACACCTGCTGTTTTGTAACGGTGAAAGGAAGATTCAGTTCTGAGAAGAGTTTCCCTGTCCACGCACCTGCGGTTACAACGACCTTTCTACCGTGAAATTGTTCATTTTCGGTACGGACGGTTGGGACATCTGTCTGCCAATTAATGTCGGTTACGGTGGTATCTTCTCGGACTGTTGCACCGTGCTGTTCAGCCAATTGCAAGTGCATAGCGACACACTCGGAAGCATGAAGGAAACCGGTGTCTTTCTGATAGAGGATGTCCATATCCTTCGACACTCGGAATTGCGGAAAACGTTCCCTCAATTGCGCCGCACTCCACCACTCGGATTCAACGCCAGCGGTATCTAAACTCTGCCGCGCAGCGCGTCCGTACGGATTCCCGCTGACACCGAGACACACGCTCCCTGTGATGAACAGCAGCGGTTTCCCCGATACGGATTCAAGATCACGCCATTCAGCGTAGGCGGTTTTCATCAATTCAGTGTAGAAAACTTTATCATAGAAGAAACGGATAATGCGGGTTGGGCCATGCGAACTACCGAATGTGTGTCCGCGTTGAAACTGTTCTAAAACGAGCACATTGGCACCCGATTTAGCGAGATGATATGCGGTCGCGCTGCCCATCCCGCCAGCACCGATGACGATTACATCGTAGATGTGAGCGTTCATGTTATTCCTTGTTTACTCTTGCTTTGGGTACCCGTAAAATTTCCGTAGGTTAGGTTGAACGGATGCCACCAAAGCCGTGAAGGTCATAGAAAAACGGAGTTTTCTTCATACACGTCCATCAACCAGAGATCGAGTGAAACCCAACGCTTTGTTGTGAGCTGCTGGGAACTCTGACGGTATGAAGTTGGGTTTCACTATGTTCTTGCGTCCATATCCCGACTATTGGATTTGAAGTGTGTTTGAAACACCAACATCTGCTCTCTTAACACCGTTCTACCCAACCTACGGGTGTACTACCCATGAAGTGGAAAAGGATTTGGCACAGTCGTGAAATTCTGGTAGCGATCTTCACCGCGCAGCAGAATCGGTTTCCAAGGACGTTTCAATGAATTATCCTCTGCCTGCCTCACTGACGGGTCTATGTAGCGAACGGTTAAACCGCATCGCCTGCGGGTCGAGTGATTCGGGAGACTGCCGTGTATCATTTGCCCGTGGTGGATGGACATTTCACCCGCTTTCAACACCAAATCAAATGCGGTTTCTGCTTCCGCTTCGGTAACAGGTACTTCCTGATTGATACTCAGTAGGTTGCCTTCTTGTTCAGATTTTCCGTGTTCTTGTATGCCACGCTGATGGCTGCCGGGGATCACCTGCATGCAGCCGTTGCCTGTGTCGCTGTCGTCTATGGCGTACCAAGCGGTAATCGCATCTGGGGGTTCAAGTCCCCAATACGTTACATCTTGATGCCATGCGACGAACTTCTCACGAGGTCCGTATTTACAGAAAAAATGCGTCGCTAACAACATCACGTCGGGACCGATGAGTGCCTCAATGACATCTACGATCTTCGGGTGTGTGGCGAGTTCCCAGATAAATTGATAGTCGAAATGCCAGTCAATGAGACCGATTTCGCATTTTTCTTTGCCAACTTCTGCTTCTAATGCATTGTAAGCACCCTGGTAGCGTGTTGCTTCAGTTTCGTCGGCAATGTGGATACCGGTCAAGAATCCGTCTTTTTGGTAGTTTTCGAGGAGTTGTCCGTTTGTCGTTTCCATGAGATATCCTCTTTTAAGGGAGTTTCGGAAGTTCGCACTGTCGAAACCATTGTGAATCTTCCGGTGGTGATTCATTCGGATTTTTCATCGTCTCAAAGGTCTTCAAGGCAGGTGATACTGTCTCTGTCCATATCTGTTCGACTTCCTGAAAGGTTACAGGGCAGCGTTCAGAAATATCCAGTTCTGCGTAATCAGCCAGCAACGCTTTCATCTTTTCGCCAAGCCATTTGACTTCATCGTTCACCATACGTTCTCCAATGCGCCGATCTGAGTCAGGAGCGTTTGCTCCCATCGCAAAGTGTGGTCCTTCTGCATCCGCAGCAGGCATCCGCGACATATCAACGCATTCCGGTTCCAATGCCCAGAGGAGCGAAGTTTCAACTCTGCCAGCGTGATCGCCACCGTTACCCTGACGATCAAACCCGGGTGTATTCGCCTCGAAGTCAGGCAGTCCATAAAGTCGCATAGCGAAGTACGGTTGGATTAAAGATAAAAGGGTCTTGAGGTCCTGCCAATTCGGTCCGTAGTGTCCGGTGAGAAAGATAGCAGCGTGGAATCCGAGTGCATCAGCAGCGCGGGCGTGATAACACACATTTTTGAAGTGTTGCCACGTTGGCATGGCAGTGAGCCAGCTCCGTGCTTCGCCGACATTCTGATGTGCCCAATTCGCATACATGCCGTGTTCGTGGATGTGCCAATAGTCAGGCGGCGCGACGATACCACCGTGCGTATGTGCCGCACGGCAAGCAATCGCGTGTGCTTTCAGCGCATCCAGTCCGACCGTATTTTGTGGTCCATGCGGTTCGCAGAGTCCATAGGTGAAATAGACGGCGGGACATTCGTTGAACGCGGCTTCTAATTCGTCAGGGAACATCCGTTCCCAGCGTACCTCTTTTCGCATACAGATTCCCTTTTGAGTGGTTGTCAGTTATCAATAGTTTCCAGTTATCAGTTAAAAAGGTTTCGGTTAAAGGATGATGGCTTTCGTTTGAAAATCATCTCTTACTGGCAACTGACAACTGATGACTAATATACCATATTCAAGGTTTTACAGATTTTTTTGGCACCGGTAAGGCGGGGTTGCAGTTCAAATGCCATTTTCAGAACAGTTCGCGCTTCTGGAAATTGGTCGATCTCAACATAAAATTCGGCTATTTTTTTGTACATCCATGCAGTTTCTCGTTTGGGAAGTTTTAGGGCGCGAATTTTCGTCAACGGAATGTGACTCGTTTCCTCGTAACCTTTAACACTAAAATGATAAAGATAAATGAATTTGAGGCGTTCTTTAACTTCTCGAATGAAGTGCTTGAAACACGGACGTCTTGATTCAGCAGACAACAGAGACTCAAACATTAGCATTGCTTGCTCAATTTTTCGGTGCCGCTCAAGGGTGGAAGACGCGTCTCCATTGGAAAATCCAAGTTTCTGATAGGCTTCGGCGATGAGAAACTCGCAATCACGGCTCTCTTCGTAACTGAGGAATTCGTCAATACACCACTCTTCCCCGATTTCTTGGGAGTGATGGCGTAGCTGCTCATACATAGAAACACCGGTTTCATAATTTTGATGGAGCAGCGCATGCAACAGCAATTCTAACTTGGCATAGTTCTGGTCAAGTCTACTCAGTCTGTCGAAATACGCGCCGTTTGATTTCTGCTGCCGTTCAATCGTCTGTAGCGTCCGGTCGTAATCAGATTTCTGTTTCTCATCGTGGAGCGTGTTATAGGCATTACAGACTTCGCGAAACATCTTTTCTGCAAAAGCGGTCTGCTCCGGATTTTTATCAGGATGGTAGCGTTTTGCGAGTTTCCGATAGGCACTCTTTATTTCGTGGGCGGTGGCGTTCCGCTTGATCTCTAAGATTTGATAGTAGTCTGGAATTTGCATTATGGATACGAATTCTTAATAGATATGCTATTATAATTCCATACATTCCAGAATTTGTCCAGAGCCATTCAGTTTTCATAATGTACTTTTTTCATGAGTTGAAGAGCTTGCCAA
>JAPOZO010000102.1 GCA_026706025.1 Candidatus Poribacteria bacterium | reverse complement strand
TCACCCGGACAGTACACACAGCCAAGCCCACAGCTATCACCGTCTCCACCGCAGTATACACAGCCTGACCCTGTTTTGTCGGATTCTCCGGGAACTTATAGTCAGCCTGAAGTTTTATCCGCTTCACCCGGACAGTACACACAGCCAAGCCCACAGCTATCACCGTCTCCACCGCAGTATACACAGCCTGACCCTGTTTTGTCGGATTCTCCGGGAACTTATAGTCAGCCTGAAGTTTTATCCGCTTCACCCGGACAGTACACACAGCCAAGCCCACAGCTATCACCGTCTCCACCGCAGTATACACAGCCTGACCCTGTTTTGTCGGATTCTCCGGGAACTTATAGTCAGCCTGAAGTTTTATCCGCTTCACCCGGACAGTACACACAGCCAAACCCGGTGTTGTCTGCCTCGCCACCACAGTACACACAGCCGAGTCCACAGTTATCGCCGTCTCCAGGGCAGTACACACAGCCGGACCCTGTTTTGTCGGATTCACCGGGAACTTATAGTCAGCCTGAAATGCTGTCCGCATCTCCAGGACAGTATACGCAACCGAATCCGGTGTTGTCTGCCTCGCCACCACAGTACACACAGCCAAGCCCACAGTTATCACCGTCTCCAGGGCAGTACACGCAACCGGACCCGCAACTTTCACCATCACCGGCGGCTTATAGCCAGCCTGAGCCGCAACTTTCACCATCACCGGCGGCTTATAGCCAGCCTGAGCCAATTTTAACATCGACACCACCAGGCATTTTGGTTCTTAACGATAATTCATTTAGGGATTTAGTTATTGCGAATACGCCATTTCAAGATTATTCGGGTAATCTTGTGATGAACTCGAATAGGGTTTATTATGGCGTGCCTGCTATAACGGTGCATGCGGTTCTTGCGGATTTCGGGACAAGAATAACGGCACTGGAAGGTGATAGTTAGTTGTAATTTTTGTAACTCTTAACGATAGGATGAATTATGTCGATTGCGATGGTATCCGAGCAAAACATAATTATTGATACAGATTACCGCCTGCCGGTCTCAATTACCGGTAACCCGACAACTGTGGAGGTTACTGGGGATATGAAATACTTCGGATATGATTGGCGGTCATCCGATAACGAGGTAAAAATCTATGGGACTCCGAGAGAGTTGTTAAATGGATTAAACTGGCACATAGAAGCAACTTATTCGGACAATACTATACTTGAAAGGGATATAGCGTTCAATGTTATACCCGCCGCACCGATTTTTGGTACGTTGCCGGATATTCATCTGTATCGGGGTGTGCCTATTAATCTTCCAATTCCGATTGCGAATCCGCCGAACGAAGTCACTGCCAATACTTTATTGCTCGGCTTAGGATTGGAAACGAACTCGGAAGGTGCATTAGTAGATGGAGAGATTAGTGCGGATGCTAATTTCACGGTATCGCAAGGGGTTATCGAACTGGTAGCACCGCATATAGGAGGTGATGTGATGAAAAATCAACCGTATACGATTGAAGCAGGCGCGCCGCCCGCATTAGGGACACCGGTTGTGAGCGGACTGTTCGGGAATTTTGCGGAAGTTACTCTCCCGGACGTACAGCACGCCATCGAATATGAATGGCAGTTTGATGGTGATGATAATTGGAATCGATTTGGTACAGGGCGCGGGAATATCGACCTGCGGAATACTACTGTTGAACCCGGACACTTAAGCGCGACCATAAAGTTCCCCGTGGTATCCGGTGCAAACGCTTATCAGTATCAGATCGAAAATGTTGATAGCGGGGAATTGACCGAATGGACAGATGCGGTTATCACAATCGCGAACAATATGATAACGATAATTATCCCAAACCTTGAAGAAGGTCAGGTGTATAGGGCCTTTTTTCGTGTAGCAAGCCCTTGGATCTCTGATACGCCTGTTTCTGTGCTGGTTTATGGAGGACGAACTGTTTATTCCATTGAGTATAAATCATCAGATAGAACCAATAACGAGCTGTATATTTTTCACACGGGGGCTCCTAACGGAACTATAGCGCCTCGTATAAAAAGGTTGCTGCTGCCAACTACTTTAATGAGACCGGATTTCGGCGGACTTGCTGTTAATCGTAATGGTGATGTTTTTATACTGAACTTGGGTGGTTCAGCTGATGAAAAAGCACTTTATACTTTTGAAGCGGATACGATAGAAAGTGCTGCCGACGGATCTCGGCTTACGCAAGATAGAAAAAATACTTTTCCAAGCGCAGCCGGTGCTAATCTTATCGCTGAAGGAATGGGGGAGTATAATAATGAATTGTATATCTATTTCAGTCAGGGACATACGCAGTGGCGAGGAATGTCAGTGATTCCTATACCGTCTGCCAATGGCACAGAATTAACAAGGAGAACTGGATCGAATACTGTAAGTATTAGTGCTGAAGGACTATCGGTAACGGCAGAAGAAATATGGGGACGTATTATAAACCGTGTCCATAATACTTATAGATTACGGGCTTTTGATCGTGAAAAATTTAGTCAAAATAGAGAGATTCCTTTTTACAACCAGAGTGCACAGACTCAGATTACTATTGGCACTGGATTTAAGGTGATAGGTAATAATATATATAGCAGAGATTCCACTTATCTTACAATTTTTAGAATAAACCCTGAAGTTCACGCAACTCGTTACATTTGGGATTTTCATCTGTTTCTACCATCTGGTTTGGACAATCCGGTATTTTTAGACGCATTAACATAATATTATGGCAATCAATGCAACTATAACCGCCCCTTCAGGCACACAACCCGGAAATTTCACAGTCAATATAACGCTGGAGGTTAGCGTTACAGATTTAACGGCTGCCACGCTTACGGTCACACCTGTGTCGGGCAACGGTATCACAGGTGTGATGTTTGAAGTGCTGCCGGATGACGATATGAATTCGGCGACGCATAACGTGATGTTCCAACTGCCCGAAGATGTGAAGGGCTCGCTGCAAGTCGCGATCACGGGGATGGTGACGCGTGAGGGCAGCAGTACACCGGAAGCAGTGGTTTCAACGCCGGTGACGGTGGCTTACGATAACATCACAACGATCTCTGTCGCCTTCGGCACAGTGGACTATCGAGACAGTGGCGTGGTCGTGCTCCCTGTCACTTTCGGTGAGAATGTGATCGCGCCGAGTAAGACAATTTTTCAGTTTAGCGATCCGAGTAGCAACGCCGGCGATGGGATTTTGGGGATAGCGGCGTACTATCTCGTTGGCGAGGATGCGGCGTATGCGTTGGTCGTTCACATTGCGGAGGAAAAGCAGGGGCGGTTTGTGGTGTCGGCGGATGGATACGCTCTGAAAGCGAGTAGTGGCGTTTGGGATAACGTGGTGGTTGCCACACCGAAAACGGTGAGTTACGGGACCATCGTCCCACGCATCGTCGATTACGAGATACCCGCGAATTATGACCTCGGCACCCCTGTTGATGTGCTCGTTGCATTCAATGTATTGGTCACAGGGTGGCACGTCAATAATACGCTGACAGAGATTTTTATCGAGGAGGGCGTGCGACTCGGGACAGCACTCCCCTATAAATGGACTGGCACTTCGCCACCGGATATACATGCCGCCATGCCTGCCGATCTGACTGGCACCGACTGGACGCTACTCGCAACACCGCCTGCGGGCGATCCGACACCGAACCAGAACGGTTTTGATACCGATGGCCAATGGCACGGCGAAGAAGGACAGTATTTCTTGATAAGGTTCCCGGATCCCCAAAATACCGGTATCCTCAACCTCACCCTCAGAGAAAACGCCGTTCGCGGTCCTATCGGCAGCTAACACCCTTGTAGCATAGGCTGTTAGCCTGTGCTGAAAAAAGGTTAGGTTGTCTCGTTTAAGTCAAGAATATCATTTAGCCCATCTTTTTTAATACTGTAATCCAACAATTTGGATATAATAGCTAAAAGGAACACAATTATGATCGGACTCAACGCAAATACAATTTTTAGCCCATCTGTATCTTTATCCACTTCTTTCAGGAAAACTAAAGAGATCATCACTGTTGGAACAAAAACTTGAAAAGCACGAGACCAATCATCAATAATTTGTTTCCAACCCGCTAATACTTTCCACGTGGGACTTGGTATCTCAAAGGAAGGTTCATGCATTTCAAATAGTTCTGACTCATACACTTTATCCTTTTTAGGGCAACAAGATTTTACTTTACTGTGTTTCATTGTAACAGGAACATCCCGACATGGATAAAAAGTTTCATCAGGCTGCTTTAATAAGTGTTCAAGAAGACACTGCGCTTTTGCAGTATAAAAATCTCTTCGCGAAGTATCACAGTCCATTGCCATTGATAATCTAATCTCCCAAAGAATATAAAGAATGTGTACCAAACTTAATATCCCTATTATCCACGGAGAATTGTTGTTTAACAAGTCAAAAGAGTTGTTTTTATACACTTGATAAACAGCGAATGCCAGCAACGTTGTATAAGAAATAAAGACCCGAAACTCGACTTGCCGCCTTTCATTATGTCGACTTGCACCAAATTCAGCAAGTCGCATCATTCTCTCAAAATCGTCTTTATGTGAATTGCTCATGTTGTAACTCCGTTCTCAGGTTGTCTCAAAGTGTATCTTCTGAAAGATTTTTTCGCAGAAAACCGTACTGACAACTATTTAACGGTGCGTTAGGGATCGCGAACGAGACGAAAACCTGCCCAACTGGATCCCGCACGTTCACCGATGTGGATGGTGCGGCGCGCATATCGGTATTGTAGCTCAGCCGGTAATGTATCAAACTGATGTTCCCAAGAATTGATTGCGTCTAAACTGTGTAGGCTACCGCCGCCTCGGACAACGTATACTGGGGGTGTTGCCTCTGGCGGAGTAAAAGAATAGGGATCCTTGTAGTAGTTACCCTCCCACCTCTCCTGACAGAATTCGGCTGCGTTTCCGATCACATCGTAAAGTCCATAACCATTCGGGGCATAGGAGCCGACAGGCATAAAAGTAAAAGCACTGCCTGTGGAGTCGCCATCACTGCCGCCGACATCTCGCCCGGTGAATGGGTGAAATACGAAAGCCCCCTCTGCTGCCATCTGTGTAAATTGCCCGCTGCCAAGATACGAGATAATGATTTCTTGCTGCTCGGCAAGGGTTGGCGTAGCATCGCCCCACGAAAACCGTTTATTTTCAAGTCCGCCGCGCGCCGCTTTTTCCCACTCTATTTCCGTTGGCAGCCTTTTACCGATCCAGTCGGCATAGGCACTTGCGTCTTTCCATGTAACAACCGCCGGGAGCGTGTCGATGGATAAGCCCTGTGCTGCGCGTTCATGGTCCTGTAAGGAAGCCGGACTGTAGCTGGTGTCCTCCATAAATGCCTTGAATTCTGCATAAGATACCTCGTGTGTGTCTATCCAGTAGGCATCGGTGTGAACGCTGCGAACAGGTGCCGGACGGGTGGAGAGTGCGTTCGGGTTTCCGATTGTCACCTCGCCAGCCGGGATTAGCACCATGCCAGCATAGTCATCGCTTGTTATATCGTTGAGTGTTTGCGTTAGGTCTGCTTCGTCGCATGCCAGGACGCTGAGTATTAGGATGAGTAGGCAGTAGAAAGGGCGTTGAAGTCTATTCATTTTTTTTCCTTATCTGAATGCTAACCACTGCTGGAGCGCGCCGAGATGGAATCCCTGCCCAGCAAGTTCTTAAGAGTGTATCACAAAAAGCAAAAAAGCACAAACCAGTTATAAAACAAAAAAGGCGTGGCATCAATCACAAACCACACCGACTTCTATTCTCTCTTAACTGACAACTAACAACTGAAAGGTTTTCGCAGAAAACCGTACTGACTACTATTAAATATGAAAAGCGGTGGACAGGGAATCCACCGCTTTTGCGTTAGGTTAGTTCGGTTATAGACTTCTCCCTGAATAACCGAGTTGTTGCTATTACTGCAACGCTTTTAGTTCACCCCATGTCGTTGTGAGTTTACCAGCCGCTGTGACGTTCCCTTTCAGACGGCTCTGACGCAAGGTCTGAACCTGACCGTCAAGGGAAACATCTTGGATCTGGTAGTAGTAGACGACATTGGGTTTCGCAGATGTATCGGCATACTCGTAAGTCGTACGCTCACTCGTCGTGCCTTGACCTGCGATCAATTTCGTGTTAAGCTTCGTGAACTCACCGTCTCGCGTTTCACTCCGCAGGATGTTGAATCCAGCGTTGTTCAATTCAGATTCGGTGACCCAACGGATAACGACTGCGCCAGTGTCTTTCATCCGTTCCGGACGGAACTTAGAAAGCGATACGGGGAGCACACCACCAACGGTATGACCTGGGGAACTGAGATCAGTTCCGTGACCATAGGAGGTCGCGTCAAGCGTTGAAACGAACTGCCCGCTCATATCAAACCTATTCCAGGCACCTGACAGCTGCCCATTGATAGGATCGCCCATTATAGAAGCACGGACAATAGAGATACGATCACCATCGTCATTCGTACCCATTGGCAACATCCAAGCAGGATCTTCGTAGGATTGTGGATTTCTACGGACACGACCCGCACCTTCTGCGACAGCAGCGAGGTTACCGACTCTATCAGCCAGTTTACGATTCGCGTCCTTATTGTCCTTGCCCTTCGTTAGCAGGGTGATCTCAAAGCCATACTGACTCAGGATCAATTCACCGCGGTTGCCACGGAGCGTTTCGATACGTTCGTCTGGGAGTTTCGTATCATCACGACCCGGATAGGCGACAAGCAGGAACGTCTGACCCGGTGGGATCTTACCATTAATAGCGTAATCCTTATTCAGATCACCGGCGAATGTCTCACCACCGACATCTTGGTCATGGTTGATGATAGTAACGCGCCAACCGTCTAAATTAACACCGACTGTTTTTGACGTGTTGTAGAGTTCAATCCACTGCGGTATGTTCGCACGGCTACCCGTGGCGTACATAACTTCGCTGATAATCACAGGTTCCGCGCCTGCCTCGGTCTCATTACTTTGCAGGGCACCATTCGGATACCCAGGTGTTCCGCCGTTCTGATTATTTGCAGCGGCATTCCTTCTATAACCGATACCCGTCCAACGGTTATTATCATCACGGAAAGCTGTTTTGTCGTTCTGGTTCTTGTCTTTCGACTTCGTACCATCAATATCAGCAAACGCACGCTTTTGAACTATTCCCGCTGCTAACTTATTGTTATCCCAATTCGGTTGCGGGAAATTGGCTAGGGGCCATAGACCTGTAGCGTCATCATTAGTAGCCAAAGCTCTACCTGGCACATAACCTGCGACATCACGGACGTTGTTATCGTTGTTGGAACTGGTCCGATCACCGCGATTTCGCAGGATCAACACGAATTCGCCATCATCCGGCATACCGCTTTCGTTTAGATCGGTGGTAGTACCTTTCCCTTTGGCGGTCTTGAACGGAAGAACGATATAACGTGGGGATGTTTCCTGGTTGACACCGTTGATCTGATCACCTGCGCCCTTCGTAATATCCCAACCTGTCTGTAACGGATGATCGTCATCGCTTCTCGGATCTGTCGCCACGACAAGCAGGAGACTGCCAGCTGCCATCTTCCGGTCAGCATTCGGGAACTGAATGAACTCAACAGCGTTATGGTTGGCTTGGTTTGCACCTTTAGAGGTTACAATCGTGATTTCCCAGTTTTTGAGGTTAACTTCACCGTCAGTGACGTTACGAAGTTCAATCCATTCGTAGGCTGGATTGTCGTTGTTGGAAATCTCGTTAAAGATAACGGGTCCACGGTTCGCGGGCGTTGGTGTAACACCACCGAAGTTAGGACGCTCTTTCATACCAGGCGTGCCTTTATGGTTCGGTTTATACAACTCTGAGGATGCCGTCCAGCGATTCGATTGATGACCGGGTTCACCGTAGTTGTTACGCCACACGGAGACGAATTCCACTTTACCAGCACCTTCAGCATCACCGCTGTTACCGCTCTGACCAGGAACTGTCCATCTATCACCAGAAGGCGTGTTCATGAGCCAGTCAGTCGTGGTAGGTGTAGGAAAACGTCCTTCTGCTGCATTAAGCGTTATACCAGAAATAGCAAAGTCTTTAGCACCATCACCGGATGTGCGGTTATGGATTTCAATCCACTGGCCATCGTCATACGCATCGTCACCGATTAACCGGTTATCAACAGCCCACATAACTTCGCTGATAACGACCTGTCGAGTTGTCGCACCTGTAACAGTCAGTTCCAGTTTACCGCCTACGCTAAACAGTCTTTCCAGGTTCGGCATATCAGCCCATACGTGCACATCAGCCATCGAGGGGCCGTTGGCACCGAAGTAGCCCGATGTTACCATAGACGCATCTCGGACAACAACGAGGTAATCACCGGCTTCAAGCATGTCGCCCATATCAGTCTCGCCAGGATCAGTATACGTTGCCTCAGCAAAGAGAATGTTAAACGTTACAGGCATTCCAGCTGCAGAATCGCTGGGTGTTAGGGTCACCGTAACAGCTGCCCCTGGAACAGTCATCATAGTGGCAGTAGGCATCGCCTGCATCACTGTAACCGTACCGTCTACAGATGTATCAACACTATAATGCGCCATCGCACCTGCCGGAATCACACTAGTAACTTCCGCTGCAACCGTAACTGTGTCCATATCGGCATCCATAGTGGTATACATGATGTTAAACGAGCCGGTTGTTACTGCAGCTGTAGGTTCAGGTGTGGTATCACTAATAGTAAGGGTCGGACGCATGTTTTCAGCATCAAGCTCATCCACGATAGTGAACTTCGTCATTGAATCAGACATATAAGCATCACTGGATGCAGGATTCAGTGTTACGCCATGCGCATTACTTGTTGTTCCAGTCGCCACCGCATCTCTGGCTACATCTATAAATACCTCTATAGGCAAGTTGGACGCAGCAGGGGTAGCAGTAGCATCCCAATAAGCATCAGCAGTGACTTCAATTGGCACATCAAATACATTTTGCCCAGCATCACCAGTAACAGTACTACCGACGGAAACTCCAGTAGTAATAGGTGTTCCATCAGGTTTCCGGGCTCTGACCGTAACTTCGCTAGATGCTAACACAGCATCAGAAGCCAACGTTCCACTAAACGTGACTCTCACGTTAAAGACACCGGTACCACCACCCGCCGCTATCGTCAAAGCAGTAGGGTCAGTTGCAGTGGAATCAAGGAGTATGACATCCCGTCCGTCGCTTGTTCGAAGGGTCGCGTCCGCCGCATCAGGTGTCGCTACGATGGACATCACTGTGGGGTGAGTATCGTGTGTTGTAACTGCTGTTCCTGCTCTGCCTGCTGTTACATCAGCAGCATCTGTAGCTGCATCAAGGCCTTCTGTCAATGGATGCGAATGCGGACGCGGAGTGGTTGCATCATCACCACCGGCATTATCGTGCGCCATTACGGGCATCGCCACGAAAGCGAACATTAGAATTAAACTTGCTAAGGAAAATGTCAATCGATTTGACATAGGTTATTTTCCTCCAAATGTAATAGAAAAAAATAGTGTTAAGTCTCGCTTTTCAGCAAAACTTCCATTCAAACAGTCGAATGGATTCAGGGAAATAAACCCATTCTTACAAAATAAACTAACCTTTTTTTGTGCGGGTATATGTTCCCCGCGCCATTGTGCATAAGTGCCTATATTACGATGGGGTTACACTTTCGAGGTTCAAGACTTGCTGTTTGTAGGCATCAATGAGTTCCGCCTCGAATTCCTGCCAGACCTCAGACTTCCGCCAATTCGATACAGTTGTCTCGCTGAAGTCCAACGCGTTCGCGATTTCGCGGTTGCTTTTGCCATCAAATGACATCCGGCAAGCTATTAATAGTTGCTTCGCACTGACTCGTTTCGGCATGCGAAATCCCCCGTTCGGTAAAATTAGCGTCTCTAATGCAACGATTACATTTAATTATACGCACTAAAAAAAGATTTGTCAAGTTAAAAATCCCTTTTCCTTTGATTTAACGAGAATTAAAACATTTTGGTTGCAATTTGTCAAGAAAAAAAGATAAAAAAAATGAAAATAGCGGATAAGAAAGGAGTGGAAAAAAAAAAGAAATGGTGGGACTTTAACCCGAAACACGCGCCGATCGCATCCGTTTTTCAAGGTTCCCTACTCCCTGAAACGTAATGCCAGCGCGTGTTGACGGGTGTTTTTGTTTTCTGTGGAGGAGAATAAACATCTTCCTCACATTTAAATTATACGATAAAATTTAGAATTAAGTCAAATTTTTTTAAATTTTCTATAAAAAAACAGATTTCACGATATTAAATTAATATATATCTACCCTAAAATAGATTTTACGATATTAAATTAACCCAAATTGCTGTAGTAGCGCAAATTTTTAGTTTGCGGCATTCGCCGTGACACATGAAACGAACCCTACATCTCAAGGATCCGCGCCTTTTCCGCTGCATAGGCTTCGTAGACAGGGGCAAGCAGATCGACACAGAACTCTTCAGCGAGAATGGCGTTGATCTCCGCCGTGACCATCCCGCCTTCTCGATAGGCTTCTTCGAGGGACGCATAGCCTTCGAGGCGTTTACGGATGATGTGCGACTGGATTTTCGCACTCGCCTGCACAAGCAGTTCGGGGTGGGTGCGGACGGCTTGGCGGAGCAGGGCGTTCTTTTTCTCCGAAGTCTCAGATTCCAAGGCATCGAGCATCGCCTGTTGTTCTTTCGCTTTCCGTTCCGCAAACTCGGCTTGCGCGACCGGATCCTGATAGTTTTCCCGGACGGCTTGGATGATGAAGCCGCCGATATTTTTCACACCCGCTGCCTGTTTCGCAAGCCCTATCTTCTCTTGGATGTATGCCTCAAAATCCTTATAGGCTCCCAATTGTACATCCGCATCTACGGCTTTCCATTCCTGGTTAGCGATTTTCTCTGCCTCTCGGCGCGCCACACCGGCTTGGACTAACGCGTTCGCAACCGCAGGCAGGTCCTCAATATCGGGAAATAGGGGCTCTTGCGTGGCATCAACAGTTGTGAGTTCTCTTAACCGCGAGATCCTGAATTTCAGGAAACCGATTTTACGGCCATCGCGTTTCTGTTCGACCTCAACAAAAAAGTTCGTCAAGGCGTTAATCTCTTTGACCGCCGGTTTGATGACACACTGGTTCAACGTTTTGAAGGCTGGATATACATCACCCGCCACACCCATGAGCTCTCTAAACTTTTCAAGCGGTATGAACGGCGTTTCGCCGTGATCGCGAGCGGAATCGAAATAGTCGAAACAGAGCTCCCAGAGGATCAGCGCATGTCTATCCGAAAATCGGTTCTGCAATCTTAAGTTGAGTTTGGCGTAAACGCGCGGGTTATAGAGCTTCAATCGCAGATGCGGCGCGAACGCATACGTGCAGATACCTTTTTCGATCTCTGCGGATGCTAACAGCGAGGCAACGCCCCAGACCTGTTTCTGGTCTTTACCCAAAGTATTCCATTCAACGATGCACTCGGTGAGTGCTTTGAGCATATCCTTAAGATGCTCTTGATTCCTGCTGTTAAAACCTAACTTTTCAGAGAGTTCGACAACACTGACGCGATGCATCTCTCTATTCGGGAGTTCGTCATAAGCGTTAGCGAGTAAGACGTTCCAAGCACGGCGTTGTAAGTGCGTGATTTTTCCTTGAATCTGGATCGCTGGGCTGGCTTTAATGAATTCGTCGCGTTGTAATAGGTGCATAGGTTTCCCTCACAGTTATTGAAAAGGTGAACATTTTTGGGATTAAAGGTATACGTTTTTGGGATTTACTTTCGATTTTCCGCCGTTTGAGAAATAAAAGAAACGAAAATTCAGTAATTTTGCCACTTTTCTACCGTTTTATCGGCATTTTTACCCTATTTTACCATAAAGGTAAAATGTTCTCAAATAAAATCTTACCTTTAATCACAAAAGTTTTTACCTTTAACCTTAAATTATCCACTTTTTGACTTTATCGAGTTCTATTACGATTTGCCGCATGGATTCTCGCCTATAGCACAGCCCAGTCCTGCTTAATCACAAAAGTTTTTACCTTTAAGTTTTTTAATCACAAAAGCTTTTACCTTTAATCACAATTCCTTTTACCTTTAATCACAATTCCTTTTACCTTTAATCACAATTCCTTTTACCTTTAATCACAATTCCTTTTACCTTTAATCACAATTCCTTTTACCTTTAATCACAATTCCTTTTACCTTTAAGTCTGAGAATGTATGTGTGGCGTGGTCTCGTGGCACCCTTAAACAATTTAAAAATTATATATTAAAAAGTTTAAACAACAATTGCAAAAGAAAACGGCTCTCTGGACACAAAGAGCCGATAGTGTTGTTGTTTAACAATAAATAAATAAAACCGTTACCGTAGGGGTTGGGTTTCCCAACCCGTGCGGACGAGGGGACCTCGCCTCTACGGTCACTGGTTACTGGTCACTATTAACACCTCGCTGTCATGATCGTACGTCACCTCATCCACAGGCTTCCGCTCGTATGCCCATACCTCGCTCTGAAATTCCCATGCCGGCGGTATCAGCCAACCGTGTCGTGTTTCGACCGAGACCGCCGGATTATCCGATGGCAGCGGCAGTTCCGGCTCACAGAAGATGTATTCAATCTTTTTCAGGTTCCACTGTTCCCGCGCGGCATCCCATTCCTCATA
This sequence comes from Candidatus Poribacteria bacterium, assembly GCA_026706025.1. Lineage (NCBI taxonomy): Bacteria > Candidatus Poribacteria > Candidatus Poribacteria bacterium. Next base: position 48,042 of record JAPOZO010000102.1, on the reverse strand, counting down.
GATCCGCTTCAGCACCGTCCGGAACAGATCGTTCTCATCTCGATAAAGCGACCGAACTTCACTGACGACCATAAAGTAGTTGTCAGTTGTCAGTACGATTTTTTCTGCGAAAAAATCTTTCAGTCGTCAGTAAAGAGACCTTTTGCATTGTCCCAACCCTCTTTTAACTGATAACCGATAACCGATAACTGATAACCATTCCCCCTGAAAACTATTTCCTTGTAAAAATTACTTATTATTTGTTATACTTATCAAGAATTATGTTTTTTAAACATATTCTGCGAACGCATCACAAAAAAGTGGTATTAATATGCGAAAACTGATATAATACTAACATAGCAGGTCTATATTCTTTGTAGACTACAAATTTGGTATTATATTTAAGGAGGATCACGAGGGATCCAGCCGCGAAACTATTTCCCTCGCGACCCTCAGCAATACCAGACCACTTGCGCAGTGGTATTGCCAACTCTTATAATAGCACAGACGATGGAAAATAGCAACGCTACTATTGTGTGTGTTAAATAAGAATGGGATAATTTTACTTGACTTTTCCTTTGGAAGTTGGGTATAATTATTATTGGATGGGCTGGAGACGGTCTGTCCCGGTCACTTTATGTGTCCGTAAAATCATAGCAGTGGCGCGGAGAGGCTCACCAATCCCTTTCATCGAAGGGATGTCCTCTCCAAACCCTCACTTTTGGTGAAGTGTTGATGCTATGGTTTGAAACGTTTCCCTCCCTTGTGGAAGCGGAACGTCACTGCAATACCACTTTTTATCAATAGATGCAGTGCTGCTTTTGCACTCGCTTTGCATCTGTATCGCTGCATCTTTATATTGTTGTACATCGGCAGTAGAAAGTTGCTTTTTGATGAGCCAACAGATATTCCTCCCACTCGGAGGGCTTTATCCAATTCCGTACGAGTTCGAGGCGGACACGATGCCAGTGCCGCGCGGGCAATTCTCTGTCTTATGGGAACTGCGAGACGGTAGGCTGACAAGTGCCGAAGCAATGATGTATCTCTGCCTTAACCACGGCAGCACTTGGAATTCAGGGGCAACGTGGTGCATGTCGGGACCCTACCTGTCAAAGTTGTTTGGCAGCGGAATGTCAAGAAGTTATGTCTTGAAGACATTAACCAGTCTGAAAAACAAGGGTTGGATCGAAACCATAGACGAAGACAATCCATCCGGCTATCGCTATCGGATTCGGCATCATCTCTGTGATCCCGAGGACGTACCTGTTGACCAAGACGGTAAACCCTTGAAGTTCGCTGTGCCGCGCGGTCCCGGCGGTCCGCTTGAACGGTGTTTCGATGGCGATATTTCATGGAAAGCCGCACTCGTCTGGATCGTGTTGAAGCTCCGATCAAACTGGAAAGCACACGAGGATACAGCAGGACAAACAGAAAAGGCGACGCTCCTGGAGCTCTCAAAAAGGTGCCGTGTGAAGAACGCCGGCTTTCAAAAGATTATCACCGAACTCGCACAAGCCGGCATGCTGCAACGGCTCACACCGAAGTCAAAAGCCGCTGTGTTCCAACTCTACCCAAAACCGTTCCTGCGTCCAGTTCAGTCCCAAACACAGAAACGACAAGAATGGGCAGGCGGCAGATCCCTTGAAACAGATGGCGAGTACTGGTATTCCGATAATCAGCAGTATCGGTGTGGCCTCGAAACAGGTGAAATCGAAAGGAAACAACGCGGCGGGATGTGGAAAACTATCTCTGAATATGAGAAACACCAAGTGATGCCCAGTGCTATACTTCGGGATTTTGAGCGCGCTATCGACGCTAAACGTGTTGTCGAATCCGCGCTTTTCTCTTAAATACTTGTTGGTCGCGCGATCCTTTTATTAATTAATTTCTTTTTAAAGAGTACTTATATAGCCAAATTCGCGCTTTTCACGAACCCAGTAAATACAAGGGTTAAAATACTTATTAAAAATAACGGGGTGACACTATGGGAATTTTGGGTGACACTATGGGAATTTTGGGTGACACTATGGGAATTTTACTCGCATATTTTGTAGCATAGGAGACCGTTGGTTTCCTGTGCAATCTTCTACAGGAACGGATACCATGCACGCTGAAAACCTTCATACCGATTTTAACGGATACCGGAATATGAAACTTTTCTCTGAAGGCGGGATCACACCGTCCGGCGAGTGTTGGGTGTCGCCTACAGCGGTTTTCCTGCGGATATGGAACAGTCCTGCCGGCGTGCATGTAAAAAAACAGGGTTTCCGACTACAGGACAACGGCAAACAGCTCGGCGCATCCCAAGACCGGATCCTCATCTGCCCGCGGAGATAGTTAACAGTTGTCAGTACGCTGCGCTTTCAGTTATCAGTTAACAAGAGGAACGTTAGTTATTCAACCCGCTCTCAACAAACCGCAAGGAAAGTTAAAAATATGAGCAAATATAACGGGAACGGTAAGAGTACCGTTGAGAAACACCACTTTGACAATCCCGAAGCACTCCCGATCGGAAACGGTATCAGTATCGCCGCCACCGGTGAAGGAGATACACCGAGCGAGGTGCAACTCTACTGCAAGGTGCCGGGCGCGCAATTCGCTTCGCGTTTTACGTTCCGTGAGCCTGTGCTACTCACCGATTTTATTGAGCAGCTCATCGCTTACAGGCGTTTGGTTTTCCCGGACGCACCCGAAATCGACACCAACGCTACACTTGACGATCCCAAGGAAGTTGATAAATGAAATACCATCTCGCAATTCTAAGTCCAGGCTGGATAGAACTCATCCTCGACGGATCAAAAACCATTGAGAGCCGTTTCACGAAAGTACGCTGTGCGCCATTCGGCAAAGTCCATGCCGGTGATACTGTCTATCTCAAGGAGAGCAGCGGACTCGTGAAAGGCATGTTCACAGTCGAGAAGGTAGAAACTTATGAGCACTTGACGGACGGTCAGATATGCGATCTATTCTATAAGGAATATCGTGAACAGATTTTTTCGTCGCTATCTGCTTTGATGCATCGGCCGCCTGATAAATGGTTGACCGCCAAGCACGCCACGCTTATCCATATCAGCGATCCTGTAGCGTTTGACAATCCGTTCCCGTTCCCAAAACGTGACCCGCGGGCATGGGTTGTTTTGGATACACCGCTCCATAAAGGAGACATGTAGCACAAACTTTCCAGTTTGTGTCTTATGTGTCGTAAAAGGAGATAAAGATGCGAGGCATAGCTGTTGCATTGCGCAACCAGAAATTGAGACAAATGTATCCGGCAGGGGTCCTCATCTCAAATGTGATCCAAGGGTATGAGGGCGACTACTTATATTATGTAGAAATGACGAGCCTCAAAAACGGGCACACGATCAAACCAATCGGGTGGCGAGGTGTCCTCGGTATCGTTCCTGCAACCCACGATAGAGACGCGTTGATAGAAACACTGAAGAAAGCAGGGGTGCAGGTAGAGGAGGCATAGCCGTATGAATTCAGAATGGGATATGACGCTCAAAGAGATTTCCGAGCTGCCGTTTATTCAAAAGTCTTGCATCTCCATAGAAGTAAACAAAAAAGAATTGGTAACCGCTATAGCGATCCGAAGCGGGATTAACCTCAGAGAATGCTATCAAGAGTTGCACGCTCTCGATAGAAGCCCCTATTTTGATTTAAAATGGTTTGTCAATCGTAATGGAACAGAAAGCGTTCAAATCTCGATAAGAGACGTAAAAAGGTTAACCCGATGACAACATGGCTACAATGTGCCGCATGCAACGAGATGTTTGAAGTCTCCAACGAGATCGCCGATGCCATGACCCGCTGGCGCGCTGAATCCGGTGAACCGTTCGCCTGCGGAGAATGCGCCGGCGTTGACGAAATCATTTCGATAGAAACCGAGACAGATAAAGAGGAATAAAACTGATATGACCAAGGCATTGCTCATCATCGGCTGCTCCCAACGCAAAGTCTCAACGCATCCATCTCAAACTCTTTATGCGATGTACCGCTATGATGGTCCCACCTACCGTTGTCTGCGGAAACTCTATCGTGAGGGACGTTTTCCTGATAACCTTGATGTGCTGATTATTTCAGCGAGGTACGGGTTGCTGCAATGGCGTGAACCTATCCTGAACTACGAGCAGAAAATGACAGCTGCACGCGCCGACGAACTCAGACCCTTTGTACAAGAACGCCTCAAAGAAATTGTAACGGTTCAGCAGTATGACCAGGTGTTCATTAACTTGGGCAAACGCTACATGCGGACGCTGGCGGATTTCCATTGGGGAAACTTGATCTCCACGATGGAAGCCTCCGGTGGCATCGGACAGAAAACGCAACAGATGAAGGTGTGGCTTGAACAGATTTATGGGAGGTAGACCATGAGTGCTAAGCCGACCGAGCTCGGATACCATAAAAAGGATATCGGACGGTGCAAGTACTGCCGAGAGGTAATCTTGTGGGGGTACATGTTCGGCAAGAAACACCCTTACGATGTATCTTTCGACGAGGCAGGCACTCCCCAGAAGAACGGCTCACACATGGATACCTGTCCAAAATGGAAATCGAGAGGATTGAAAGCACAGGCAGATGCGCATACCGCGGCGATCTGTCAATGGCAGAAATCTTGTAAAGTGCCTAAAGAACATCCGCCAATCGACTATAAAACCGTCGAGTTATTTGATGTCCCAGAACGGCATGCCAACCCTATCGCCTTGAAACTGGTGCAACGTGGTGGTCCCTTTGAGAGTTGGCACCCCGATGATCTGATCCCGCATTTCAGGACAATAGCCGTCCGCGATATGAAGGTGGTCGCGGTACTCCTCACACCCGCCATCTATAACCGGATCCATGAGCATCTGCACGGGTTCGCGATGTCCGTCTTTTCCGACATGGCGGAACGCAAGCCGGTATCCGTAGCAGGCTACCGATTGGAACCGAGTTGTGTACAAAACTGATTGAAATCCTGCAAGGTTGCAAGGTTGCAGGATTGAAGGATTGCACGTATTCAATATATCAAGGTTGCAAGCACCGGAGAAGTTTATAGAATGCCAGCGTTTACCTATCAAGAAATCGACTTCCAAATTTCCCTCAAGGAAGGGTTCTACCATTACCAGCAGAAAGTCTCGCCAGCATACCGCGTCGACGGGACAGACTTAGACTGGGCATCTATCGTCGTACACCGTTTGCCCGGTCATTTCCGGGAAGACCAGTGGTTTGTCTCCGAACAGACCACTGGCAGCTCCATCGAGATACCGCCGACAACATCGCGCGATGAAGCCGTCCAGCACGCCATCGCCAAAATCAAGGCACTCGGACAAGAAAGGTTCCAGAAGGCACTCAAACGCACCCAAACCCAAAAGGAGCGCAAATGGAAACCCAACCGATAACAACTGTGGATGTCCACCGCTGTCCGTTTTTGGTGTTGTCCTTTTCGCAGGTGTTAATACTTCATATATATTATGTTTTTTAAAAAACGCTGAAAAATTCGCAGCATTTCGCAGCCTGTCGCAGCATTTCGCACCGGATCCTGGAAAAAAAGACAATTTCTTAAATAAAATTGAATGGCTCTGGTCTTGAAACCGAACCCGCAAAGCTAACGTTTTATCTCCATGCAGGTTTGAAATCCTGCAACATTGCAATCCATCAATCTTGAAATCCTGCAAGGTTGCAACCCTGCAGAATGGAGATAATACTATGAAGACCTTAGCCGTCCTTTCCCGGAAAGGTGGCACCGGCAAAACAACCCTCGCGATTCACCTTGCCGTCGCCGCTGAACGCGCCGGGCATACGACCATTCTTATTGATCTTGATCCGCAAGCATCCGCGGCGAAATGGAACGACCATCGCCAAGGCGACACACCTTTCGTCGTAACCGCACCCGCATCGCGATTGCCGGAAGTTTTAGACCGTGCCAAAGCCGGCGGCGCGACACTCGCAATTTTGGATACCGCACCGCATACCGAGACGGCAGCCCTGGATGCCGCAAACGCCGCACAAATGGCGTTGATACCCTGTAAGCCGGCATTGATCGATCTACAGGCGATTACCTCAACAATCAATGTCATCCGTCTCGCCAACGTGCCCGCACGGATCGTCTTTAACGCTGTTCCGCCAAGAGGCGATCGGGCGGAGCAAGCGCGTGAAGCCGTCAAACCGTTTGACGTGCCCTGCGCACCGTGTGATGTCGGTGACCGTGTCGCGTTTGTCGATTCCTATAACGCCGGACTCACAGCACAGGAGTACGAACCGCGCGGAAAAGCGAGTCGTGAGATCAGAGACCTTTACACGTACATATCAGCGGAAATGGGAGTATAGAATGCCGAAGAAAACGAATCTCGCAGATGCTTTTAAAGTAGATGAAAACGCACTGCAACCGAAACCTGAACTCCAAGTCGTTGAGCCTCAGCCGAAGCCTACCGCGAAAGCGAAAAAGAAACACATCGGCGGCTATTTTCCACCCGATGTCTACCAACAGCTGAAAGTCCTCGGCGCAGAAACCGGTATGACAACCCAGGACATATTAGCGGAAGGTCTAAACGCCGTCTTCCGCATGCACGATAAACCACCCATCGCGTAAAGTCGAAAAAGAATGCGGAGATAAATCGTGTCAAATTTAACGAACATTGTCATATATATTTTGATTTTTGCAGGCGGCTTTCTTGTCCATAAGTTCGTTTTTGCGAATCGGGAGCAGCGGGAATCCAAGGGCTGGACAAATAGGGAATTTGATTCTACACTGACACTCCTGGGTTTGTTCATCTTGGTTGGAATAATGCTTTTTATGTTTCAGGACGATTTAAAGGAAGATGCTTCGCTCGTCATGATTTCAATTTTGGGATACGTTGGACTGGCGGTAAAAGATGCGTTTCCCCCCGAAAGTGGAAAAGGGTAACACACAGGACAGGCTTTTGGAAAGCGTTCTATGAGCATTCTCGCAAACTTTTTTTTATGATTTCTAAAACTTATTGGACAATCTTAGAAAATGCAAATCGCGACCTGTTGATGTGTTTTGAGAAACTCAAGAAAGCGCGCGCCAACGGCGATCCGGAAGGCATCAAACAGGCGCGGATGGAGTATTTGCAGGCGTTGCAGGTCCTCTACACCGATGCCCAGAACGCCGTAGCAGAGCCAGCGTTTAAATCTTAGTGGCACGCGATAGTTGAAAAAAAAGGATTGTAATTTTTTGAACTTTGTAATATACTTTTCATTAACTTGCTGGACAGGGATTCCACCTCGGCGCACTCCAAGTGCCGAGTCCTGTCCGTACCTGTGGAATGGTAGATAGGCGAGTGACAAGTGTTCCTTGTTAAAAATCAGTTTTTATACGTTGACTGGAAACTTTCACTGGGGAGCAACGATAGAGCCTTCTTGGGCGGCTCGCTTGTGCAAACGGAAGTATTCATAGACTCTAATTTTTTGGAAGGAGTATGATTAATGAAAAACGGATTCCTCTACGAATTCAACTGCATTGAAGATGGTGAGTGGAGATCTGAAAAGGTAACCCTTGAAGATAGACTTGTTCAGAATTTGCGACGTTATTGGAATCTTCGTTATAATTTAGAGCGTCGGTGGATCCAGCAGCGTCTTTTGGGTGATGCCGCTGCTATCTGGCGTTTCAAGAGACAGCAACGAGAAGGACGTAAAAGGCTCATTCGCGAACTTCAGGCATATCGTAGCAATCGGGAATTAGCCCCCGATCTCCATCAAAGTTTGGAAAGTTGGTATCTACAGAACCAGAAAAAACGCATGGATATTGCTTGTATTGTTAAATGGCTGTTAACTTCCTCATGGGCAGAGAACCCTGATCTTTTCGGTAACGCCAAAACTTGGGAACAGAACTTACAGATAGACTCTGAAAAACTTTGGCGAACTTGATCCGACAGAGATAACCCATGAGAAGTTGAAATTACTGCTGAGGAAGATTAACACTAAATTCAAAAGTCTTGCCTCCCCCCACTGTAGCAAGGGAATAAAGGACTGGAGACTGGAAAATCCAAGATAAACGATCAGTCTGGGAGTGACTGATAAGAAGATAATCCTCTATACAGGACGATAGAAAAAAGATGAACAACATTACTCAAATTGTCAATGACTTTGGCGAAAGCATTGTTCAAGTAGATGGCGACATTCCTGTTGATTTGTCAACAAAGGATGGCGATAGGTTTTTATTCATCAGTTATGATCAGAGTATCCTAACGCACGGCTTGCACAAATATCCTGCTAAGTTTTTCCCGGAATTGCCGCGTTGGCTTCTTAAACGATATTCTCAAGAAAACGACAGGATACTCGATCCGTTTGCTGGGAGCGGCACTACAAATGTTGAAGCACTTCTCTCAAAACGCCACTCTGTAGGAATTGATGTCGATCCATTTTCCCGCTTCATTTCAAAAGTGAAAGTAACGCCTTTGGTGGAAAAAGAAATGAAGTCCGCGCAAAAAGCCCTGTTGGAGGCTGTTCTTCATTATAGACCTTCACTGGTTAATGAATCAGATCTACCGGATTTCCCTTACAGAGACAACTGGTTCAATAAAGAAATTCTATTAGAGATAACCTATTTAAGAAAGCAGATTCAGTCCCTTGATAATAACGAAGAAGTTAAAGACTTCTTCAAGGTCTGTCTTTCCTCTATCATCCGTTCCGTCTCTAATGCTGATAACAATTGCACCCGGACAGTAATCCGCAAGAAATTAAATAAATCAGTTAATCCTAACGATGCTTTGAAGCGATTCGTGAAAGCACTCGAAGTCAAAGTTCCCAAAATGGTAGAATTCTCTCGAAACTGTCCACCTAACATAACTGTCGAATTTCCAGAGGACATGGAGGCAAGGAACATCAAATATAACGCGAATCACTTTGATTTAGCGTTAACGTCACCACCTTATGTCAATGCTGTTGACTATCCGAGAACCCACCAATTGGAGATGTATTGGCTTGGCTTTGAACAAGAATCATTACTTACTCTAAAAAAACAGAATGTCGGAACAGAAAGTGTTTCGGCTCAGCATTACAAGGTTGTACACAAAATAGGTGTACCAGAGGCGGATAGAGTGATAGCAAACATTTTTATGCAGGATCCGAGGCGTGCGTACATCGCCTTTAAGTATTTAGACGACATGCGAAAAAACCTTATCGAAGTCCACAAGGTTTTGCGTGAGGCCGGTAGATACGTTATTGTTGTCGGTAATAATCGTATTAGGGGACAGGTCTTTGAGAATTGGAAATATCTCATGTCAATTGCCGAAGATATTGGGTTTGGGATCGAAACTTATTTTGGTTCGGAAATTATCAAACACTTTATTAAGGTTCCGCGGGGAGAGCGTATCAACACAGACTGGGTTCTCGTTTTGAAAAAATAAGGAATAGAGGTAATACATGCAGAGTCGGGCAGGGAAACAAGCTTCAGTAGATGGATTTGCCAACGAGCATATAGCTGCTGCTATTTTGATGAAAAGATACCACCACGTTTCATTAATGGATGTTCCTTTATCGTCCTACGACCTGCTCATTGATCTTAGGAATACCGGTGAGCATGAGGATATTATCCGGGCACAAGTGAAAACGGCACGTACGAGTATTCCTTTTACAGGTGGGGGTAGAGGGGGAGTTGATAGAGAATACAAATCGGGCGTTAAGACTTACACATATTCTACCGAGACTTCAGATGTCGTCATCGGTATTCATCCAATAGACGAGAACGATAGTGCTTTTGAACTTTATTTTATTCCAACAATACTCATTGAAAAACTTGGTCAGAAGAGTATTGCTATCAGCAAGATTGAACCTTTAAAGGAGAATTACTTTATCTTAGAAAACTGCAAAAATGAGGAAATAGTAATCGAAAAAGGTCGAGAATATGGAATTCTACCCTCAAGAACCCAACAGGTTCTAGACATTTGACACATCCCTATCCATGCCCACAAACCTACCTAACCAAACAACAGGCTTTTTATGAAGGTAATAAAAAGATGAATGAAGTGACAACTTTTTCTGACTTTACTAAAGAGGAAGAACTTTTTGCTGATGTTATTATTGAGATTGTAGTGAGGACACATGAACACAACAAGCGCAATTATGAGAAAATCGGAGAGGATATTCTGCTGGAAAACATACCCTTTGGAATAAAACGTGTAGAGGATCGAGACCTTTTTGAGAATCACATCGGTATCGGTAATCTGCAAGAGATCGCCAAAATACAAGGGCGTGATGAGAAATGGAATGTAACCGCGCAGCGGATGTTAGACAAATTTTGCAACATTGGTCAAATAGTAGTGTATAGTGAAGACTATGGTATCTATAGGCTTAACAAAAATGGGTTTTTATACAAGTATTTAGCAGAAACACTTGGGCAGACACCATGAAAGGTACAAGACCCCTCAACAATAACGAGATATTGCTCGTTTCAGCATGCTTTGACGGCAGCTTTGAAATCCGTAACCGCGGGCTTTTCATGCTCGGTGTGAGCACAGGCGGACGCATCTCCGAATTGCTCAGCCTACGCGTCGGGGATGTCTACCAGAACGGTCGACCGGTAACCGATCTGCTCTACAGTAAATCTATCGTCAAAGGCGGTGAAGTCTCAAGAGCTGTTCCTGTAAACCGAGACGGCAGGCAGGGAATTGAGGATCTCGTCAGTTGGCATCGAGAGCGATACGAAAACGCCGAGGCGAGTCGTCCGTTGTTTCCATCGAGGAACGGTCGGGGCGAGAAGGGGATGTCCCGCCGAACCGCACACGATGTTTTAAAAGAGGCTTTCATCTTGGCGGGGCTGAACGGACACTTGGCGACGCATTCCCTGCGGAAAAGTTTCGCCCAACGGCTTTATGATCGCACCGGTGATATTTTCATGGTGCAAGAGATGTTGGGTCACCGGAACGTCGCGACGACCCAGAAGTACTTGGGTGTCAATTACGCGAATGTCCGGGAAGCCGTTGAGGAGATGTCGGTAAGTGATGAAAATGAACTGCACATAATGACGTTTTGGGCAGTTCGCTGAAAAAAGAGAAAGACGAGACCCTATTCCTCGAACTCGCACTCCGCGGGTATGACCTCTCCAGTTTGCACTATAATGACGAACCTAACACAGCAGAGATTGTGAAAATCTCATAATTTTGCACAATTTTAAGAAAATCTTGCAAATTTTATTAAAATTGTGATATATTAATTAAACCAGTTTTGGGTGGCACTGCTAAGACTCGGAGCCTTACTCCGTTTCTGCCACCCTCCCACCTTAGCAGGGGGATAATAAACTGGGCTGGTGAATCCAATGCTAAAGCGTTCGTCACACTCAATTTATGGAAAAACGCATTCAATGGCGTGTCAGGATGTTTTTCCCATCTATAATCACGTCTACGCGGGGAGGATATAGTAAAATGGATAATATGTTTGCAAGAGAGAGAATTCGCTTTGCCCGGGAAGTGGATAAGGCAGGTCAGTCTCGTCATTTGATGCGGGGCTTGGCACGGGACTTTGCCCGGGAAGTGGATAAGGCAGGTCAGTCTCGTCATTTGATGCGGGGCTTGGCACGGGACTTTGCCCGGGAAGTGGATAAGGCAGGTCAGTCTCGTCATTTGATGCGGGGCTTGGCACGGGACTTTGCCCGGGAAGTGGATAAGGCAGGTTGGTCTCGTCGTTTGATGCGGGATTTTGCATCGGACTTTGCCCGGGAAGTAGATATGGCAGGTCGGACTCGTCAGATTTTAGCACGGGACTTTGCCCGGGAGGTAGAGATGGCAGGTCGGTCTCGTCATTTGATGCGGGACTTGGCACGGGACTTGATGCGGGAGGTAGAGATGGCAGGTCGGTCTCGTCGTTCTTTAACCCTTCGCTTAGAGAAAGATATAAAGCGGTTTTCTATTCCAAACGAAGATGTAGACTTCGTGCTCAGGGTATCTCGTCCGATTCCTATCCCAGAAGAGACGAAAATCGTGATCAGAGTATCTCGTCCAATTCGTATTTTGGATGAAGATGTGGACTTTGAACGCTAATTCCTCGGCAGTTACTATCACTGGTGAAAGTGTACTGCGAATTCCATTCTACGTGCAATTTTTAGGCTTAATATCCTATATTTACCAAGAAGGGCGGGAACCTACTCCCGTCCTTTCGGTTTTAGTATGATGAAACCCTTTTCCTCAAACTCGCACTCCGCGGATACGACCTCTCTAAACCCCTACGCGAAGATGACGAGGAAACCGCCGAAATTGTCAAAATCGGATAAATTCATAGAAAGGATTTACAATGAATAACAACACACGCGATATATTTGCTGACGGGTTAGATATACTCAAAAGGTCTGTGCTTTTTCTTTTATATGAACAACACAAGAAAGATCCACCTTTCTTAACAATCACCGATATTTATCCACTGCTTGACATACAGCAATTGAAGCCAAAACAACAGTCCAGAGTTGACCAGTTGGTTCATGGTATTCTTTTACGTCTACGACATAAGAATTATGCGGAATATATAGGACCACGCGGAGAGTGGCAAATCACAGGCGGAGGCGTATCGCGCATAAATAACGACTCACGCAATACTGATGTTGCTATGGGGTTAGAGCGATTGGAAAAGTCTGTACTTCTTGTGTTACATAGAGCGGGCTCTGTCTTAGAAATGAGCGAGATTCACGATCAGCTTGGCATACGACAATTGACACTAAAAGAAGACGACGCAAAACATGACCATTTGATTTGGAGTATTCTTGTCCGTCTGGAATATGAGGGGTATACAAAATGCGTAAAAGGAGGCGCGAAAATAGGAGAATGGCAAATCACAGACAGGGGCGTATCACGCATTAAGGACTAACACTTTCCCCACCCACAATCCCTGCAGTGCGCGCCGATATTAAGGTGCTTGTCTCTCGTATCAAGGTAATCATTGGCTTCACCGCTACGGCAGGCGAAATACGGCATGGCGAAGACATGCAGAGATGAAAAATACGAAAGTCGCTACGCTCCATTTTTCACCACTGCCGCCAGCCAATACCGCGCTGCCTCCGCTACACGCTCCCTCGTGCAACGCCCCAATAAACGCCGAAGTGCGCATTTTTAAAGATAAGGCACGCCCTGCACCTGAGAGAAAATAGCAGGACAGCGTCCACCCTGTGCTGCCATTTTTCTCCGCAACTTTCGCAGGCGTTAACGCTTCATATATATTATGTTTTTTAAAAAAACCTTGAAATTTTCGCAGCCTGTCGCAGCCTGTCGCAGCATTTTGCAAATTTAATCGGTTGAGGTACTGCGAAAAGACAATTGACAATAAGGTAAAGTGTGGTGGTGGTGTCAGCAGTCTCCGCGTCGCGCTGGCGGGGTTGGTGCTTTTGCTTTGGGGTTTCTGCTCTGCCCGCGCCGTTGTTGCGGGCAGGTTTCCGTTCCGTTCGGTGCGTTTTCGTTACGGCTGGCGGAAGGCAAGCAATTTCAAAACGTCACTGGTCACGCTGCCGCGCAAGCGGTAGATTTTTCGCAGGACAAAGATGCGCTGTGCCGTTCTGCTCTCAGGGTGGGGCCCGCAGAAACGGCAGGCGCAGGAATGCGAAAAGGAAAAAGACGCTTGCGCTGCGTTCTTGGTACGATTGGCATGCTGCGGAAAGACAACACGAAAACGTCACGATAAACGACATTTACAAGGCTGACGGCATACAGGGTTTTGGATATACCAGTGGCGGGTTTACGGCGTGGGAATAATCGGGATAAAACACAAGTATTATATGGGTTTATGGTCTGAAAATGGCATAAAAAAATATAAAAAAAAATTGGATTTTTTCACTTTTTTTCGCAAAAAAAGTTCATTTTTATTTGACATTTTGATTAAAATGTGGTATCATATATATAATGGAAATGGCGAAGGGAAACCGCCAAGTTATACCCTCCGCCGATGCTGTTAAAACATCACGATAGAACATCAAAAGCCACGTCCAAGCCGAACCGGTTAGACGGGCAACCTGCCAAGCATACAAAGCACCGCGAGGCAGATAACCGACTTTAGATCGTCAATCGCTTCTTTAATTATAACCGTTGACGGTCTAAAAGTCAACGGAGATTTCAAATGTCAAATCCTTTCATTGTTGAAGATGCCCGCGAAATCCTTTTCGCGGAACCCACCGATCTCCCATCGCTCGACGCTCTTTCCCTCGAGGAGCAGATAGAACGTGCCGAATTCGAGCTGAAATGCGCACAGGCACATCTTGATGAACTGCGCGCACAACTCGCTTCTGTTCAGGCTGCTGAAGATGCACACCTTGATGCACAATATCAGCAGCATCTTGAATATGAGTACGGCAAAGCTTCTATAGAGAGCGATGTCGCTGATAATCAAGTTGTCATTCGAGAATCTTTTTCTTCGGATCGCGATTGGATAAACACCCGATGGCGCTGCTGGCAAGAGGACTACCGATGTGAACGCCCTGAACCGGTCACCTGTGAAGGGTGCAAACGGTGTTATTTGCCGCATCAGTCTGCCGGCACGATGACCTTCCACGGTCGTCGGCTCGTTTGGTGTGCCAACTGCGAATCTGAAGAAAAAAACGGGTAGGGGTCATCCCCCTGCCCTTTCCTTTTTTATAGGAGCAGAATGATGAAAAAACGATTGTCAGACGCGGACTCCCGCGCCATGATCAACTCGAAACCGTATATCGACTCGTGGCAACCCATCGCTGCGCACATGAAACGGCTTGTCCCACAAATCGCCGAGAAACACAAAAAGCACAAGGCAGCCGCCGCTTCTCGAAAGAAAACGGTCACGCCTGGTGCCGCTGGCAATATCCGTATTTACCGGATTAGCCATCTCGGTGCAAAGGATAAACTGATCTTTGAGGGATCGGTTTTCGATAAAGATATGGAACGGCGGGCACAGACCTACGCGAACCGGACGGGTTACCTCGTCCGGTGTCTGCGGCACGAACCGCATCTTATCAAAAGTTTCAAGCCGCGCGTGTGGCGAGAAAACAGCGATGCACCGCCCATCGTGGATCCAGATGCACCGGAACCGATACGCGGACTTGGCTATTCCGCCCACCGCGCGGATACCGGGATATTCTTTGATGACCGCAAAATGGCACCTCAATCGAAAGCCAACGTTATTGCCTGGTTGAACCCAAGCAAATACGGCGGCTTTTGGTTGAAGATCGTGCAAGCCGATATTTTCAAGCTCAGAAAACCGATCCCAAAAGAGATAACGGCTTTTGGGGATGCGGTTGACTGGGTTCTGAATCATGGGGAATGGAGATAATGGAATATATTCTGTTTAGAGCGGAGGATTACGATGAGTTTATCGTCCTCCGCGGTAAACGGGTCAAAACGGAAGAACATCCGTTTTGGCCCTTCTTTCACGCGACTTTCATACTGGACAAGGCGAGTGCGCTGCGGGTCGGAAACGAACAGATAACCGTTTCGGAATCAGAGATCCTATCGGATTGCGAAGTTCCGGAAGTTCCGGTTGAAGCGTCTGTTCCGAAACCGACTGCCCCCGTCCAAAGTCCGAAGCCGAAACCGCCAGTGCAGTTAACCCTTTGGGAAACTGTCTGAATAAACAACACGGAAGCTGGCATCGCAATTGCGGTGCCAGCCTCTATTCTCTAAGTGGAGCAACGCAATGAAAATCAAATTTATGTTCCACGGTTCCGTTCTCACCGGCTACTTTATACGCCGATTGGAAAATAATCGGGTTCTTATCTATATGCCAGAACGATACCGCGTTTTGAGGTTCCTAAGAGATTATGATTATCATTTTCTTAATCTCGACGCGTATCATTTGGCGATACCGGATAAGTCCACAGGCGTACCACGGAACCCTGATTATCAAAAGTTTGTTGATAAGTACCCAGTATCATCGTAAATTAACGGGACGGTCTTATGATCGTCCCATCATATAACCGGCCCCTTCGGGGGCCACAACATAGGAGATACACACGATGCCACAGGTCAAACCCATCGTAAAAATCCATTGCGCTGCCGCTTATTTTGCTTTCGTTTCACGCGATATTAAGGAGATCGCTGACGCTTTCGATACCTCTGACAGAAGCATCAGACGCTGGGCTGAAGATGAAGAATGGGAGAAAGCACTCAATGAGTGCAGGTACACCGGTGATCGCAACTTCGAGACGCAGCCCTACCGCGACATTGAGCGTGAAGCCGGTGAACTCTTTGAAAAAGCGCGCGAAGCCTATCAGGAAGCAATCAGGGCAGGAGAACCGAAACACCGGTGGGCAACGATCGCTGGTGATACCGTCGGCTTACCGCGGCGACGCATACACGATTGGGCAGTGAAATATGGGTGGCGAGAAAATTGAACGATATTTGACAAGTATTTTGACAAGGAACTGTCACACCTGTAGGCTTAGCTCTATCGTCGATACGCGCGATTTGTCGTGATCTTGCCCCAATTCCTACCGAATTCGCACCACTGAACACAATTTTTTTACGAATTTTCGGGAAAAAATACCGAATTTGGCAAAAAAAACGCATTTTTCTTGAAAAAATACTTGACAATTAGGTGTATATAGTGTATAATATATACATAAGAAATGGAGGGTGGTAGGACACCCTCCGGCAACGAAAACCTGAGAACCGATTTTGGCGTTGCGTTTTAATATCATACCAGAACGCCCCGCCGAAGTCAATATCCAAATAGGAGAGAACAGATGAAATTGAAAGACCGTTTGATGAACCTATCCAGTATCGAATCGCAATGGGGTATCTGGGCAGACGCGCCCTTCACAGCCGATTCCGATTCCCGCGTCGGACAGACCCAGTTTGAAAATGGCGGGTTGCTCGACGACAAAGAATTCGTCGGCACGCTTGACAGTTTCAACTTTGAAGTCTGCGAAATCTCGCTCGGTTGGTCCGAAATCCGAGACGGCGCAGCATACGGGATTGATTCTGTTATCATCAGTGGCGACCCTCATATCTCTGCTGAAAATCTCGTTGATATGATTGAATCGAATATCGACGAGGATGCTGCAGTGATTGTCTCCGTTGATGAGGTCGCGGCATGGCTTGATGATGATGATAAGGAAGGATGCAATCTTGATGTCGCTGAAGCAGGAGATTGCGTTTGGCATCTTTCCTTTGAAGATTTAGATGTTCAGCAGCAAGTTGAGGACGCGATTGATGAAGCCGAAGAAAACCGGCTTGAGCGGATACGGCTGAGTGCATAGTTTTTTATAGTTCCAATTTGAGAAACGCCCGCGGGAGCGTCCAATCCCGCACTTCTACAGGAGGCGGGATAATCCAATGCCAAAAAAAGATACGGTTAAGAGGCCTACTGCCATCACCCCGTCAGCTTTTAAAAAGCGCGTCGGACGAAGCCTAAAAAGGATTCGGAAGACGGCGGGGTTGACCCAGACAGAATTCGGGGAACGCATCGGGATTGCGTACTATCAGGTTTCTCGCTATGAGCGCGGACTTGATGAGATCTCGCTGTGGCTCGCGGTTCGGGTCTGTGAAGAATTTCATGTAGAATTGCCCGATCTTATCAAAGAAGATATCCAACCGCTGGTGACAACAATCGAGGAAGCCGTCGCGATTCTGGGTGAGTTGTCATTTCCGGTTGCAGATTGGAAGGATGGCGTAATTTCTGCTGCTGAACTCATAAAAGTCGCGAATGCTTTTGATTAACGGAGAATTATCATGTTGGACTTTGAAATCATACAACGCGTAACCCAAGCCGAAGACATTGACCTCTCGATTAATCTCGAAAATCAGGTTGTCGTCGTTGCGGGGACCCACGGACGCACCAAACGCGTCAAACGCACTGTTTACAGAGCGCGGTTTGAAGGGGAAACCTTGATCGGGAATATACACCAAAGGAATTCCAAGGATAACCCCTGGCCTGTATACATGTTTAATCCGCAAAGACATCACTGGGTGCCACGCGAAGTTATGAAAATGCAGACAGAACGGCTCACCAAAGAGCAGCGAATCCACCGATCCGAACAGAGACGAGAAAGGAAATAGCAGATGGCTAATAGAAGTACAGCCGAAAGGGACATCCATATCAGTGTCGCCGCGTGGATGTTCGCGACGCAGACCCGTGACGCTGGCGAAATCGCAAAAGCGATCGGGGCCAGCGACCGGACAATCCACCGATACGCCGAGACGGAGCGATGGGACGAGGTACTGCAAATTCTCGGCTACAACGGTGAACGTAACTTCCGGGTACGAAAAGCAGGACGCAAACGGAAAACAGACGCTTAACCCCAAAACGCCCGAGGCGCATCAGGTGCCCCGGGCGTTTCTGCGGAAATACAATTATTGTTCGTGGGGCTCCAATTGCTCCGCGCCCCAGTTCCATGCATATCCGTCGATGGTAGGTCTCGCGAAACCGTCACGGCTCAACGTTGTTGTCAGATCGTGCCATGTTCCGCCCAGAGAAAACTGGACATCGCACATTAGTATTTCGCCTTCAACAGATACATTTGACAGACGCAACGACTGATTCAGCATCAGCAACCCTTGCACAAAGTCCATGCCTTCTGCCCATCTTTCCCGTTCGCGGTCTATTTCGATGTGCGGTCTGCTGTGTGCCTCGGTTGTGTCGCAGCTCGTCGGCACGGATACGTCCCGCAATCGGACATGTGCATGGAAGTTCGTCGCGACGAACCCCCCCACGATCTCATCAATCCCCTCACCGGGGTGGTCTTGAATCTCAAGAAAGTATGCGTCGATGGCTCTAACATCGTGTTTGTATGCCAAGTGCGCGAAGATATAAACCGGTTGCGCTTCGCTATCAAACATGCCGTCGGGGGGTGTCTCATCCATCAGCGCATCGTCCCCAGATGTATCCGCAGTATGCAGATGAAAAAGCACAGACGCAACCGTGAGTATCGTCAAAAAACCGGCGATGTAAATCAGTTTCTTAATCATGATATTTTTCCTCGGTTAATAGTTGTCAGTTACCAGTAACCAGTTTCCAGAAGGGAAGTCTCTTTACTGGCAACTGGACACTGGTGACTGATATAAGTTTTATCTTGACCTAACCTTCCGATTACGCTTGCGTCTCGGTTTCGGCTTGATGGGGTTCTGTTCCTGTGCGGACCGGAAAGCGACTTTTTTCTCAAAGGCTGCGCGGTCTGCTGCCTCTCGCACAAGTTTCTGTCGCCGCTGAAATGCAGGACTTGAAAAGTATTCTTCCGGCGTGATCTTGCGCGGGACAGTCTCAACTTCTTTTTCGGGCAACGTTAGCAGCAGTTCTTCTGGACTCATGATCCGGTTTCCGTGTCTATCCATGCGTTACCTCTTGTAGATGAAATGGTTATACGTGTGCTTCCACGCCCGATAACATCTGCGATGTATACCATTTTTGATGGGTTGTAGCCTCGTTTTTCGAGATGTCAATTTCCAGCCGATCTGAAACAATTTGATAGGTTCAATGAACCACTTGGCAAGATGATATAAAACAGGATCTTTGTCGCGATCAATCACAATAAATTTCCCATGAAAACTGTATGCTATGGTATTCATAATATCCTTTCTTGTGATGGCGGGGTCTCTAAACCCCGCCTATAAAAATGTGTGGCACCGGATATGCAGCCCACACACGACAGCAGCCATAGTGAGGTTCGCGGCATATCCCACTCGCCTCGGCTTTTTAAATGACTACCTAAAATGACAGTTTGATTGCAGCAAGTGTCGCCAGTTCCTTCTCGATTTCGCTGTCATACGTCTGGAGTCCGAGATCGGCACCGACTTCGAGGCTGATGTTCTCGCCTAACTCGAAACTTGTGGACGCGGAGACAACTAACTGGTGAGCAGGCGATTCGCTCGGCGAGATTTCAGGCAACCCTTTCAGCGAGAACACGATCCCGCTCGGATGCGATATTTCTGCATAGAGCAGTGCCTTTAACGCATTGCCTTGCTTGATAGTGAGGCCTGTCGGTGCAGGATTCAGACTATAAAGCCCAAGCGATTCAAGTGTTGTCGGATCGTAGCCTAACGCTTCAAGCGTGTCACCGGCATTCGGGGCACCGATCTGCCCAGCGTTCTGACCCTCGACACCTAAGCCCGCGGTCACATGAAAAACACCGATGTCTTGTTCCGGTGCCTCAACAGCGACTCCGATACCGGAAACACGACCGGCTTCGGCGTTTTCATATTGTTTAACCAAGCCGTTGGTGTAGACGTTGAAATCCCAATTGTGGAAGGATGTACCGATTTCGGCATGGTACTTACTGCGGAGCAGTGTCCCGCCTTTCTGTGCGATCACCGCGGTGTAACCCTGCAAATTGCCAACCTCGTAAGGTGTAGCACCCAGCACGCCCCAACCGCGCTGTCCGGCAACATCGTTATACGTGAAAGCAACACTCGATTCGTCGACCGTTGTCGGTAACTGCGCTTGGGCGATCGCGCCGTAAAGCATGAGCATTGCAACGATTGTGGCTGCCCAAAACCAAAGTCTCGTCTTCTGGAAATACATGATAAAGTTACTCCTTTTCTGATTAAAATGATGCATCGTCATTTTGCGATGCTATACGCTTTCTGTCGCGTGGTACCGGTGTTCCACAAACACCCGCCACTTGATGATCTCGAATTTGGAGATAGCACCTTCGCTACCTCTCCACTGCCTGAGCCGTGTCTTTTCTGGATTGACACCCTCAACACCGAGCGTCGGGTTACTGTTAATGAGCCGGGCGAGCGAATAGTGCATATCGGATGCCTGATCTGTCAGGTCTTTGAGATGCGGTTCCTCTTTCATGACCGCAGTGACCGCAATCGGATATAGCTCATCGACGTAACCGACGACATCTGAATCCGGCGCGTCACCGCCATCGCCAACCGTCAAGAGCAATGCCGGGATCGCGCCTTGCTGATCCAGTGCTGTCCAGTGGACAAACCGTTTCTGGACAGTCTTCACCTGGATAGGGAACCCGGATTCCTCTACAGGTGCTGTGAGCGTCCCGAATATCTCCGTGAGCGCATTAATGATCTTTGCCCGGCGGTGCGTTTCCATTCTCTACCTCCTCTTTTTTCGTCATTTGACTCACTTTCTCGGTGGTATAGAACCCGACAAAGGAGCCGAACCAACCTATAGGCGCGCCGATCATGACACCGACGAGCGTATCATTGAGCAGATCGCCATCCCTTGTGAACCACCAGTCTGTGGCGAACACGCCAACGATAATCATCACGGACAGGATGAAGATGTACCGCATACACGCCTTTAGCTCTTGCACGGTGAAACCTCCATTTTTATTGGCTGTCAGCCATCAGTTAAGAGGTCTTTGATGAACCTAACCCCTCTTAACTGATAACTGACCACTGAAAGATTTTTCGCAGAAAAATCGTACTGAAAACTATTTAGCTGTTTTTCCGATGTTCGCAACAATCCATTGCTGGTCGAGCAGCTCACAGAGTTCTATAATCTCGGCACGCTGCCCGGTGCTATCCATCGGTACTTCGAGCGTAATCGTGGCGAATTCTTCCTGCTGTGGCTCGCCTTCTTTATCAAATTTCATGGGCGTTATCTGAATCTTTTTCAATCTCGCATCCATAATTTTAACTTTCCTTGCGGTTCGGTGAGGTGTGTCTGTAACTTCAGAGTGCCTCTCCGTGCGTCCGTCCTCCATTACATTACGGACTACGTTTGTGATTTTTCATAAGAACTTGCTTAGCAAAAACGCGATGACGACCGCAGCAATTGTGGAGATGCTCTGTGAGATTGCGATTCGGTTAGCGACCTGTTTCTGGTACTGCTCTTTCCATTCATTGAATTTCGCGATCTCTTGACTGTGTGCGTCGATTTCTGCGCTATGCTTGTTGAGGCGATGGGTATCTATCTGGACATTCTGCTCAACGAGGTGCCGAATCGCGTTATGATCCGACTCGTTTTTTTCTTTCATGGCTTTGAGATCGCCACGTATCTCTCCGAGCTCCTCGGTGACTTTCACCTCTAAGGCGTGCAGTGCGTCCAAAATCTGTTGTTCAAAATCGTTCACGGTGTCGTCCTTTTTATGCGAAAATCGCGATTCCGAATTTGCCCTGATACATTCCGCCTAAACTGATAATGTATTTATCGTTTTGGGGCTCAAGGATAACTATTTCGATGCTGCCGTCGGGTTGACGGACGGGCAAAATGGCGTAAGCATGACCGCCTGAAAAGTCTAAACAGATGCCGACGCTGTTTATGTGAAATTTCATTGCACATACGACGGCAAGTGCGAGTGCAAAGTTATCACAGTCAAAGAATTCACTGATATATCTGATACGGTCAATACCGGTATAGTCGAGTGCACCACCCCAACCCTCTGAATTCAATATTTGGTATCTTCTGTCACATGGTAACACCTGTATGCCGGCACCAAGGGGTGAACGTTCGACGGCTGCCTTGATTTCGTCAGCAGACGCTACGGAGATGTGCTTTTTTATGAGATTGCGTGCGGCATCTTCTGCTTCAAGTTCACGGAGCGCGTCCTCACCGACAGCGACAACAAACTGGAGTTCCTCTATGAAGTCCTTCCAGCGTCTGATGCCTTTTCCTTGCCAGTTGAGTGCCTTGCATAGTTTCTTGAGTGTCATTAATGCTTTCCTTAATCGTGCGCTAATCCTGAAAAGCCGTCGTGTTCGCGAGCCCAATCGTCTTTTTCGCCGTCGGGATGGATAACCCGATGCGTATGTGTTGCCCCGTCATGTGTATGCGTGAAAGAATGCGCATGATAGCCGGCAGGCGGATTGTGGTAGCCCGATTCCGTGTAGGTTGCACCTGCTGTAACAGAGACGGGATCATCTTGATTGACGTAGACTGTTTTTACGACTTCAACAATCTTTTCAACAGGTACTTCCTTGATGATAACGTCTTTTTCTGAGCAAACTTCTTTGATGATGGTTTGCGTTCTGCCAACAAAAACCTCAATTGGCACTTCTCGATCAATAAATTCGGTCGAAACACGTTCGATGACAACCTCACGATCAACGTATTCTATTTCAGTTACAGTTTCTTTGATTATCCTGTCAACAACCACTTCAACACGGACTTCATGAATAGCAATAAGCGTTTGTCCGTCCTTGCCATCTTTGCCGTCGCGTCCAGGTATCGTCTTGATACAGAGCCGATCGAACCCGTTCCAAAGGCAAACAAACCCGTTTTCTTCGGATTCTATCCAGCCATTAAACCCTTCTGGTCCCAAGCGACCGGTGTAGGGGATTTCACACCCAAGTCCAAGTATGAGACAGAGGCACAGCAGCGTCAAAAGCGTCTTCATCTTAAAAAAGTCTCCTTTCCACTTCGGCGATTTCTTCTCTCTCCCATTTCTCTGTGAGTTTCTCGATATTCTCATCTAACCGTCCGCCGACCAAGATGAGTTCGTACACAGGGCGCGCCCGCGTACCTTCGCCTAACTCATGCTTTTCAGGATAGTTCTCGCCATAGGCAGCCTCGAAATAGCCGCCATCGACACCGAACACCATCTCACTCGGTCCGAAACGGGCAATGTTACCAGGGTGCGATGTGCTTGTTGCCGCTTGGATATAGTTATCGTCGCGACGCAACATCGTTTTCCCCGGATGCGTGATTTCTTTCTCTGCCGCATAAATGGGATCCAACGGGGGCCATTCACCGCGGCCTTCTGTCTCAAAGACCTCTGCAGACTCACCCGCAACCAATGGCGCGAGGAAATCCGAGAACAACCGCGTCCGATCTGTTAACCGGCTCTCAAGCTCGGTAACGTACGCCTGTAGTTTTGATAAGCCGTCGATTTGTATGTCAAACATCGTCTATCACCTCTACGGAATTTCGTCACCTCTGAGTTCGAGTATCATCGTATCACCGAGCGGACGGACACGATGTACCGTCAGTTCGCTGCCATCTGCGCGCCGTAGGATGTCGCCACCGATGATGTCCGGGTTCGGTTTTTCGAGCAACGCTGCCCAGCCTGTACCGCCGGTCGCGACACCGGAAGCGACTCGAATCAAATCGCTTTCAGGTGCGATCAGGCACACAACGTCTTCAGCGACGGTCATGATGTTACTTTTCACAAACGCGTCTTGACGGACGACGGTCACTGTCTGTTTGAGTTGGGGCGGTATTCTGAATCTCATAGGCGTTTATATCCCTGCCATAAAATAAAGATAGAAAGATAAAGCGGGATGAATACTCTCGGAATCGTGAACACCAGTGAAATGAGCATAAACGCACCGCCGACCGCAATGGTGCCTATCATCAAAAACGATACAAAAAATATGATACGCTCTCCCAAGCCATCGGCTTCATCGCGCGCTTCACGCATAAACTGCACAACCTTCTCTATTCTTTGATTTATCATCGGTCCGTGTACACCCTCCTGTAGGGATAGCTCGGTGTTTCGACTTCCGATCGTTCCGTGCCAACCGCACCGAACGGGTTGCGACGTTTCCGTTGCGTTGACGCGCTACCGGCTTCAGTGGCGTTTTCTATGATGTCGTTCACCAGTTCGTCGACTTTCGAGAGATGGAACGCCCGTTTCGCTTGCCAGTCGATTGTCTGAACTTCAGTGACAACCTGAATAAGCGTCTGCCGCAACTGCTGCGGCGCGGTGATACACAACACCGCTGCACACTCGTGCATCATTGCTAACAGCGCGTCGTCGAGGTTATCACCGGTAAGCGAATTGACATCGATACCTGCAGCTTTCAGACGCTTACGAACCGCGCGTTCCGCTTCCGGCGCGAAAGGGTGTTGCGACAGATAGTCGTCTGAGATATGTTCCGCAGTAACATCCGGCGCAATCAACCCTCTTATGCCGTCATAGTGTGAACTCGTCAAAACAGTTGCCATCGATTTCTCCTAAGATGGATCAACAACCTTCAGAATATCGGTGCTGGCGTGGTTATTCGGGAGTCCGCCCATCTGGATGATGTAGCACGCCTTCTTCGGCTGATAGGATATCCAGCCCCAAATCTCGGAGCAGACGATGTACTCAACCTGTTTCAGCATGTCCCGCGTCGTCTCGATGATGTCGGTGTTCATCTGCGTGACGAACTCAATCGCTTTCCGCAGATCGTAAGCGATATAGGCGTTGTATTTGCCGCCGCGCTTCGTCGTGCCGTTGGACTGGAACCATTGCAACCGGTCTTTTAACGCATCATGCCAACCGATACCGATGCCTTGTGACAGCTGGTTCATGACGCGAAACGCGCCACCGAAGCCGCTCAGCACAGCGTTATCGCGCTCAATCAATGCGCTCATCATCACGTTTGTCCCGGAAATTTTTGCGAGTTGGATGTCCGTGATGTCGTCGTCGTAGCCGATGCCGGAGGTCATCATGTAGGAGCGTTTGAACTTTTTCTGGAGTGTGAGCCACGCCTTCGGGGTCATGGTTGTTGCGTCTTTGTCCAGATCGGTCAGCGGGATAATCGTGCCACCGAGGCTGTTTTTCCCGTCGTCATTGGGCGCACCTGTCAGCATCACTTCAAGCCCTTCGTCGACTTTCGCCATTATCCGCTGCACTGCGATTTCCTCTACGTGTTCCATCGCTTTGTCAATGAATTCGACTTCGCGAAGGTGTTCGTAGGTGAACGGAATCGCGAGCATCCGCTTTTTCGGGCGGATCGGACGCTCAGAGGTCTCGAAGGTTGCCATCGGAGGATCGGAAGCCGGGGTTCGGCGTTCTTCACGGAAGGCGGCTTCGTCGTATTTCAGGATGGTGGCGCGGTAGTCGCTTTTCGAGGTTTCGGCGTAACGACTCGTGAGCTCTTCGAGACGGATGTCTACTTCTACGTCCTGGTCCCAGTGTGCCATCGCATCATAATACGGTGTGAGCGTGGAGCCGGGCTCGGTGTCATAGACGCTATTGAATGTCCCAGCGCGTTCCCATCTTGCGCGACGTTCTTGTTTCCGGGCTGCCGCAGCGATCTGCGGGGCATAAGACACGCTCCGATACGCGTTGAGGCACATCTCTTTGAGCCAGAATTCTCTTTTCGGATCGCCGATTACATCTTCACAGCGTGCCGGCCAGATACCCGCAGCCGGGTTGCACTCCGTGTGCATGTCTAACTCGTCAGTGATGACTTCCGCTGCGGAGAGCCGCTCGTCGTCCGGACCGAGCTCGCCATCTTTCTCTGGGTCGTATTCGGAATCGAGATAGGCAGAAACCGGCATACCAGCATCAGCGGCTTCCTCGACGACTTTTATCCGCTCGCCCTCGTTATTAACCCGATCTTTGAGTTCTCGTGTGTTTAACACTGCTTTGTCTCCTTTTTGCGGTACATGTAGTTTCCTTAACCGTGCGTTTGTGCTACAATGTACCTGTTGAAATTCAATGAAATGGGGGAATCGGTTTTTAGCGAAGGTCCGGTTTCCCCTATAATTATGCACCCAGCGCGACGAGGGCATGCGTCGTGTCGGAATTATGCACAGAGCCTTTCCCTTTGAGCGCATTCACAAGGTTCGTGATCTGTGCGCGTGCGGCGTTATGGACGACTAGTTCTTCTGCCGCGGTATCAAAATCGGCGGCTTCAATATCCGCGAGGGCTGCCGGTTCCGTGGCGGATTTGACGTATCCTTTTGCCGAACTCGCACCGAGCGCACCGACAATCTTATCGCCGCGTGCTACAGTCGCATTTTCGCCCAGCGGTAAATTCAGACCGCCGAACATATAGGCACCGGTGAATTTGTGGTCGTCGTCAACGCTGATCACCTTGCCGTCGATTTCATCACCATCCCCAACGAGTTCACCTTTGCCGTCAGCGTTAATCTTGAATGCTTTACCGACAGCCTCAGAGCGGTTGGGTTTCGTGATGTCGTACTTAATCGTTTTCCCGTCGCCTTGAAAGGTCGTGGTCACTAAAAACGGGTGTTCCTTTAACATTTTCTAATTCTCCTTTATTAGAGTTGCCAGTTGCCAGTACCCAGTGGCCAGTTAAAAGCGGTTTCGGATATATCCAAAGTCTCTTACTCTGGTAACTGATAACTATCGTCTCCGCCCGCGTCGTTTCCGATCGCGCGCACTTGCCTGCTGTTTCTCCGGTGGCGGTTCGTGCGTATCGGTGGTGCTGCGACCCTCAGGCAGTTTGGTATCACCGATTTTCTTGTTGCTCTCGATCGCCTTCTTCAGTTTATCGAGCGGCAGATCGGCGTAATACTCGCGGTGGTATTCCTCATCAAAATCGTCACCGTGTGCACGGATGCCCTGTTTGATGCCTTCGTCAACGCGCGCTTGGCGATACGCTTTGCCGTCTTCTGCATCGAGCGTCAGGTCCGCGATTTCGTCTTTCTGTTCCTCAACTTTCTCGCGGAGGCTGGTCATTTCGGCTTCAAGGGTTCTGACAATCTCATCGGGTTCGTCGGTTGTCTTGATGGTTGGGATGTTCAGTACTTCGCGTAATTTCGCGGTCCATTCTTGGTCTGTCATGATTTCCTCCATGAAACTGCGCATCTCTCGCTTTTTCTCGATGGCAGTGTTTCGGTTAGACCCAAACTCAACGAGGCTGACCCCTTTGAGCCGGGCATCAAAGACGGTATACGTGGCTTTTACCGGATCCGGCTTACCGTCTACTTTGTAGTACTTCCCCATTTTGTGGGGGCATTTGTCATCGCCATCCGGTTCCCAATCCCAAAAGGAATAGCGTCGGATCGGGTTTCCACAGATGTTACAAATCTCACGTGCTTGAAAAAACTCCACCGATACCTGGTTGACAAGCTGGAGTTTGATCGCACGCATCAACTTTTCGCTCGACTTGAATCGGCAGGAGGGGTCGTCATACTCAAAATCTTTCGGGATAGCAAAATCTATCCATAACTCGTTATCCGATGTCAAAGTTGCGTTCCGAGACCGGCCATAGCCAAATGACCGGTAGGGATGATGGTCATTTAGCACAACGCCTAACTTGTCTTTGGCATCATCTCTAAAATTCACAAGCGTTGTGTCGGGATCCATGATAGAGTTGTGTTTATCGAGTTCCGCATTGCTTGCCAGAATTCGGAGCCAATAGAGATCGTCATCGTCTTCCGGCAAGTCCTCCGCGCCCAGCGCACGAGTAGATATGATTCCAGGGATATAGCGTACATCTTCCACGGGGTTTACTCTCCTTTCTGAATTGTGTAGGGTGCCCACTTGGCAGCATTCGAGAGGCAACTATCACAATGTTTCGCCGCGACGTTCAAGAGCCAGAACGCCTCGATTGTGTCTTTTTTCTCGTTGATCTCCCACCGACACTTACACCGCGATTTACAAATCTGGTTACCGTCCGCGGGGTATTCCGGCAGTTCTATGTCGAAACTGGCAGCTTTCGCGCGCTCATGGGACGACTTAGACGATTCAATGTACATTTCCGATCGCGCCGTGATCTGACTCGCAGACAAGTTACCTGCCCGGACTTCCTCCCCAAACTTCTGAAGGAAATCAAACTGTTCCTTGATCACTTCGGTCAGCACATCCAGATCGGTTTGGAACATCGCATTCCGACCGCCGCGGGCAAGCATATATTGTGCGTTATTCACATCGCGAACGCGTTTGCGCATATCAAGCAACCACTCTTGGACGGTAATTCGCGAGTTGATTAAGTCGTCCGTCAAATCACTGAATTCGCGACTGAGATCAATGAGATCGTCACGCAACCGCAGCACTGTGTTGGAAGAGACGGTCTTTTTCGTCTTGGAATTCCGATACCGTTTCGTCAACTGGTTCCAGACCCAATCGCCTTTTTTCACAGTATCAATCGCATCGGTCTGCGTCATGCCGGTAACCCTGGCGTTCAACAGATTCTTGTAATCAGAAGACATCACATCTTCAAAAGACTCAATCGCGGATTCCAAGAACGCCGCAGTCACTTCAAAAGTGGATGGCACGACAGGGAGCGGATCTTCCGAACCATCTGGGCTAATCGTTGCGGCTCTTTCGCCGTCAGTCTCACTGCCACATTCACGACAGGTTTCCGGGTCCCGACGGAGATGGTCATGTTCACGGCGTTGAATTTTGTATGTTCCGAGACTGCGCATCCCGGAGGAGTGCTTATCTTTTTCTGCCTTGTACTTATTGACCTCATCCTCATACGTCTCGTCATCGATGCCCTCCATATCGCGTAGCTCTTTGAGTTTCTTGAGGTTGTCGATTTTGACACCCTCTGCTTCTGCGATTGCCTTAACATCTTCGGGATCCGGTGTGTTCTCGAAATAGAACATCACCTCACCCTTGACACCCTCGGCTCGCAGCACGTATCCCAATTCCGTTGACAGCGTACCCGCAACGGTGGACTGGATACTCGATATATCTATCCGGTAATCCTTGCGTTGCTCACGAGCATGTGTCTCAGCGACGTTCTCGTTAGAGTGCTGCTTAATCGGTGTACTACCCGTTGCGCGACCGACACGCCTGTCATACAACCGCATCAGCCCGTCCACTAACCCAAAGAACGAGCTTTGCATCTGTCCACCGGTGGGCATGTTCACTTTCACGATGTCTAAATGCCCGTACCCTTCGTTCGGCTTCAGACGGGAGTACATCGAGTTGACACCGTTAATGAACTCCAGGATAAATTCGTCTTCTGCCTCGACATCACCGATAATCTCTGGTGGCATGAAATCCTTGAGTCTCTCGCTGTCAATCTCAAAATCGGCACGTGCCCAACCTTGTGATTCCAGTACCCTTCTAAAGTCGTTCATGACACCGAGCATCCGTACAACGTCAAGCGGCGCGGATTCCAACATTGACTTGCCAAACGGTTCATTCGGTCCGGCATTGAACGGTACGTACATGACTGTCGGATCCTCGTGCAGATACACCCATTTCCCGTTCTGCCATTGACCGAGTAGCCATTCGTCCTCGACTCTATGGAACCGCGCAACATACGGATCCATCACTGCGATGTCTATCGCCATATCTGCTGACTCGTTGAGTTCGAGTTCAATGAACATAGCACCGCCTTTATAGATACCGGCGAAAATCCGATCCAAAATCACATCAAAGTCGTGGTGTTTCGTCTCCAGCCGTGCGATGAAATCGTCTATAACCGGTGTCGCACTTTCAGGCTCGACTTGGTAATACCAAGATTCGTTACAGTTCCGCAGAAAATCCCTATACGCCTTGGCAACCTCCGGGCTGATGCTCGTGACAACCTTCATGAACTGATCGACAGGTAGATGCAACAGCTCTTCTTCGGTCCAGTTTTTCAACTGGAAGACGCTCCGGGTCCGTTCGGGTGGCGCGACATGGTAGAGCGTCTGTGACTTGAACGGGTCCTGCATGGAGACCCGGCCCCCAGCAAGTGCCCGTGTGTTTCGGGAACGTGCAGCTGCTGCTGGGTTCCGACCGAAGATTCGTTTGTTGAGGTTGCTAAGTGTCCGTTGTAGATTCATGTTTGAAAGTGTTCTAAAGTTTAAAAGTGTTCTAAAGTGTTTTTGCTTGGGTGTTTCTTCTAGCAACTTCACAACTTTAGTTACACTTGCAAACTTTCTTACTGCTATCTCCTCATCGTAACCGAACCGTGAACGACGCGCCCGGAGCCAACACTTTGTTTCGTTCCCAGGCTTTGCACTAAATACCCGGTGCCATCGACACCATGGTCGTCGCCAACCGTATCCTCATCGTCTTTGCTCGTGTTTTTCAACTTCTCGTTATAACTCAAGCTCTCAAACTCATCTGTCACTTCCAGTGGCCGGTAGTCCTCCTTGAGGTCTTGATCGACTGGATGCACCAACCGGTTCCGTAAAAACATAATCGCCGGTTGACCGGTTGCATCGACTTTCAACCGCTGCTGGACAGCCTGGATTTGTGCGACCTTATCCTTTTTTGGTTCATTGACACGGAAGCCGGCACGCTTGAGCTGCTCAACACCATCTTGGTCTGCAGAGTCTACCGCGGCATACTGGATACGGTCGTAGCGATCGCAATTGTCTTTTATCAGTTGTATCAATTCGGGTTTTATGAGCTGCGATAGATAAATTTCTTTGTAGGCGTACAATCTGTCATCGGGCGATTGTGCCCACCATATCACACTCGCAGGACCGCGGTAGCCCCAATCCACACTCAGATACCGTTTCCAGTTCGGCATAATCGTTGCGTCAACGATATGGATTTCAGGGTCAAACTTCTTAAAGACTAACCCTTCACCCGCTCCCCATTCACCGAGGAACCCGCGCTTGAAACGCACGCCCTCAAGATTTCGGAGTTTATCGACACGTCGTAAACCGCTCGGCGAGAACATGTCTATGATTTTGTCGATAAGTTTCGGACTCGGATCGTTCGCAAATTCCCTTTTGAATTCCGCTAATCGCGGGGACTCCTGATCTGCGATAATCTCAGGGTTGTCCAAAAACGACATCTTGAAATATGCGAGTTTCTGTTCTTTCGCCTGCCGTCGTATCCAGTGGTGCGACACGCTCGGATTACAATCACCGGTAAGGGTTGCAATCGGCATGATGCCAGCACGCTCGGAAACTCGCGCTGTCAACTCGTCCCACGCCTCAAAAGGTAAGAGTTCCGCTTGGTTAACAAACCCCGCATCAAAGAAATCGGATAACAAGTTATTCGGTTGATCTAACCCATTGATCCAAATCCGGCTGCCGTTCCAATACTCAAAAAACTCCGGTTTTTCGCCGCCATACCGCGTGACTTCTGTCGGTTTTGGATGATCCCGACTCGTGGGCTTATACCCAAGATATTTCTCGAACGTCGGGATAATGTTCCGATACACGCGGTTCAGGCTACGATGCACGAACGTCATTCGCGAACCCGGATACTCATTTGCGAGCATGTCCATGTAAGCAACACAACCGAAGGTCTTTCCTGCGTCATAAGTGCCACCTGCGATCTTCACGCTCGCATGCGACCTATATAAATCCACCATTGTCCCATAGGGCATATAGCCGTCAGGTGAATATTTGTAGACAGGTTGTTTGCCATACATTAGACTTTTCTATCTTCTAATTCCTTCTTCGGCAGGTTTCTCAAAATCTCCTGCATGCCCTCTTGGTAATGTGCGACAACAACAATTCTGTCTTCAAGCGGTGCGTTCTCAAGTGCCTCTTTCTCGCGTTCTGTGGTTTTCGCTTTCGCATCTTCCTGTGCCTGACGTGTATTCGTGTCGTAACCGTGATGCTCGAGATTCCAGCGTTTCATCAATTGATCGAGCGTCGCACCTAACCAGCGCAGACTTTTTATCAGGTCAACCTTATCTGCCATTGTCGCTTTGGTGTAAAGTTCACCTTCAATCGTTTCTGCGGCATCGTCAAGCACTTTGTCAAAGAGCAAGAGTGCTTTGTTAATTGTCACTTCATTGTCGGCTTCTGTGCGCTTCAGTTGCTTGGAAATCTGGTCGAGTTTTTCATCGGGGCGTGTTTTTGTGGCGACCGAAGATGTATCTGTGGGCAGACTATAGTAGAATCGGTCCCGAACCACAACTATGCCATCTTTCTTCAGAAGACCCAACCGCGACTTTAAATTGCGTTCTTGTTCGGGCATCGAGGCGTAGATGTCTTTTGAACGCATCTCGCCCTTTTCTTTAAGCAAATTGATGATGTACTGGTCAAGCCGGTGTTTCATTTTTTACCTTCAGACATGTTTCAGACATGCTTCAAACATGTTTCAAACACGTTTCAGACAGATTTAAAACATATTTTTTTAGATACCTATGCACCGTCAAATGACGAAGCCACACAACCGTTTAATGTTCTGCTTTCAATTATAATGTGGAGGGGTTGGTGTCTAAAATGGGAATTCGGTGGGAAAACAATACAATAGCAATACAATAGCAATACATTTGGGAAAAATAGGGACGAAAACAGTTTCAAAACGCCTGAAATTGTGCTATAATTGTTGGTAGTATTTTAACCCTTCCCCACAAGGAGACAGCATTGCCCGCCCGAAAAATGAAACCCGCCTCTTTCAGGATGCCGCAACAACAACTCGATTGGCTCGATTTAGAAAGTCAAAGAACAGGCTTGCCGCAGGTTGAAATCGTCCGCCGCGCAATTGATGACTATAGAGATATTCAAGCAGAAAAAGAACGGCGACAATATCTCACACCTGAGCAGCTGCAGAATATCAGAGAAGTCGCGCGCCTGAAAGGTGTCTCTGCCGTGCAGGTTGTCCGTAGCGCAATTGATAGGGAAGTCCGATTCGTGACGAAATTGACACGAAACAAAAAGGAGGGATAGATGCGAAACAGGATGAACGTACCGGAAGAATATGAACCCGTCTTGCCGGGGAAGGTCGAGGCATATATCGAAAAGAAAAAGGCGGAATCAGAAACGGAAGGGCAAACGATCTGGTATCAGTGTGTCGATCGCGTAGACTATTTCGCGAAGGATGGACACAAAAGCTGCCAACAGGACGGCGTATCTATTTTGGGTGACGTGCTATCAAACCCCGATAACGAAGGCGCGCTGATGGTTACCTTTGAAGATAACCGGCTCTTTACGATCCAAAACGGCGCAATGCTGCCCGCAAAGGCAAAGTAGCCTCTTTTGTAGAATAGGCTGTTAGCCTGTTCAATGTTAGCCAAATGGAAAAGGAGACAACACATTGAACGATATACGTACCCAACTCCCCGAATGCCCGCTTGAATACGAAGTGCCATTCATCCCCGGCAATCATACCGCTCTTGTTATCCCCATCAATGCCGCAGATATTGATTGGCAAGAGAAGATGCTACCCTGGACCCTCGCCAGTCTGATTAATAACACCGATCTCGTCATGAAAGGCGTACATCTTTATATAACGTGCGAGGACAGCACCGAAGACCGTATCCAAACTGCGCTCAAAAACTTTGACCTGCCTCAGTACGACACGACCATGATCAAAGAGATCGCAGCCCCGTTTATCACCTTCGGAGAACACGGGTTCGGCTACGATTCTATCTGTATGTGGGATGTCAACTACTGGGCGTTCCGCGGAGACAAAAACCAAATCAAACTCCCACTCGGGCACGTCCTGCAGCATAATTGGGGTTGGGGGGTCGCGGATTATAGCCTCCACAGCGCAAACACAATTGAAACGAAAGCGTCATGGATGCCCCTCGAACATCTAAAAAGGAGTGGGATCGATACCCCGACGACCCAAGTGCAACTGACACAGTATTTTATGGATGCTGGCAAACGCGCACGCTGGCTACATGATGCGAACAGAGCTGTCTACGGTGAGGGTTATGACAAAAAACAGGATCCACCGAATGTTGCGAGTTACCTGTTCAATGGAAATGGCGAACCGAACTGGCATATCGATACATCCATTCTGCAATACCACGCCGCAGGCCTTGTCGGGGAAGCATCCGAGTGGTTCATAAAATGGAAACATCTCGGAATGGATGCACTCACGGCACTCTATCTGATAAAAACTGGCCAACACGCCTACAACTTCTGCGATTCACTCATGATTGAGGGAAACACCTGGGAGCAGTTTACCCCGAAAAACCCATACCTCCCACCATACCCGCGCCTCTGCAATATGCAGCACGGCACACCCAAAGGCTACAGCCACGCCATCAAACAACTCATGGGCGCGCAACTCGCCATGAAAATCTGAACTTAACGTTTTCCCTATTACGTTAAGTCCATCGCATTTTCGCAAATGTATTGCTATTGTATTGCTATTGTATTGTTTTCCTACCAAATTCCCATTCTGAACGCCTCACGCTCTACATTATAATAGTTGTCGGTTTTCAGTACGCTGCGCTTTCAGTTATCGGTTAAGAGCCCTCTTGTAACTGATAACCGAAAGGTTTTTCGCAGAAAAACCGTACTGACAACTGATAACCATTCTAACTAATGTGGAGTACCTCCATGGCGAAAGTTATCCTGAAAACCGATCAAATCCATACGGCTGATGCCGACATCCTCGGCACGGACGCGTATGGCGAATACCAGCTCTTTTGTGATACCTACACCGCACATGAAGTCTTCGTGCAAATACGGCGCGAGGGCGGTGCTTGGAAAAATGCACGCTACAACGGTAACGAAATCAAACTCACAGCGGAAGGTGATGTTCTCGATATAACCCTCAAGAAGGGCTTCGATTACCGACTCTTCACTGCAACTGCCGGTGCTGAAGTCTGGATCGCGAGAGACGATCCACATGGGAGTTAAACTATGATACGTGGCGGAATCGTCGGCGGGCTTTACGGAAACCGAGGCGGCGGTGGTGGCAATAATCCTGTTAGCTATTATTTCGGGAAGAACCAGACGAAACAGTTCGGTGGTCACTACACACCTGCCGGCACAGGAAACCAGCGCGCAGCCGAATTTAAAACAACCGCGGATCGAATCCTCGACGGCGGGAAAAATGACCTGCTCAGCATCACCCACGCCAGTGCTGAAGCCGATATAGACATCGGATCCGGTCCCAACAATTCGGTCTTATTGTTTCCAGAAGGACGGTATCATCTCTGTTTTCAAGGCTACGTGAATGCGACAACTACCACTTTTAGGGTTGACCTGAAAAAAATAAACACAGGCACAGATGATATTGTTCTCGCATCGACACCGGGGTATTCATCCGCTGCAGCACCTATCCGGACAACCTTTGAACTCATCTATATGGACTTTGAACCAGATGGCACCGAAAAGTTTTATTTTTTCTTTCCCGCAAACGGGAGCTCACCGAGGAGCCATTTCCTACGCGTCGAGAAGGTTGCCTAAACACCTGTAGGAGCGAGTTTCACTCGCGATAAGGAGCCACACTATGTCCAAAGAACGCATCTCTTCAAATGTACCGAGACAGACGAAGCTACGCGTACAGAAAGCCGCCAAGGCGTTAGGGCTTTCAGAATCCAAGTTCATTGAGCAAGCCGTCGAATCCGATCTCAAGAAACTCGATATACGGGTTCAGACGCACGAGGCACGCAGACAACGCGATCGCTTCAAAGCGAAGATGGAAGAAGCACAGGAGCACCTCACCGCGGCAGAAGCGAAAATCAAGGCTCTCGAAAATCGCGGGCTACTCGCGCGACTGTTCAATCGCAATCCAAAAATCCTATGCTAAACTTCCAATTCACCTACACCCGCTGCACACCGCACGGCACGATCCTTGAGCATATCGCAGAAACGATCAAGGCGCATACAGTCAAGTCCGCGAAACACGCACTCGTCAAACGCTTCGGTCTCCAGAACTGGTCACCGTGGCGGCAAACGGACACTGGAGGCTTCGTCAAGACCCGTATCTCACACGATTACCGAGGGAAAATCACTATAGAACCGACAGGAGAATAATATGGCACCTAAACGGAGAATAGGCGGCGATTCTTATATATTTATCGGCCGCAACTTAAAATACGGAGTCCCCATCATCGGGGAAAATGTTTTTGATGGGGAAGCCCCGACAACCTCACTGGCGAAACTCATCCGAAACCATTTTGTGTTCACACGGAATACACTCGATCCGACCGCAGAAGAAACGGAATCCGAAAGCATTATCGGTGGTGGCGCGACCGCAGAAAGCATCATCTCTAAACGTGGTGGCGGCGGCGAATGGGAGTTTGAACTCCTACCCGATGACGCGATCCATCTGCTGCTCGGTTGGTTCAACCCGACCACACTCCCAACGAATACCGACCTCAAACCGCAGGAGATCCCCGCTGGCAAAATCGGTGCCCCCAGCAGCAATACCGTGACAATCGATAACGATGATGAAACGGCACTCGCGAAATGGCCAGGCCAATTGGAGATCACCTTAACAGGTTCCCCTTCTGGAGCAGGTAAAATCCGAGCCTACGGACAAAAACGCGGCTCACGCTCCAACCAGTTCAATTCCCCAACCACCGAAGAAATTGCATTCGGGGACGGTGAAAAGAAACAGACAACCACAAATTTCTATCACCGCGCCGACAGATTTATACTCGATTGGGGAAATGGCACCGCGCCGACAGGTGTAACCCTCAAGTTCCTCCCGGATACGAAATGGGCAGCGTTGACGCTCAACGAGAACAATAACCCCTTCGACGGCTGGACATCTCAGATGCTCAAGGCGTTTACTCCCTATATCGCTTACAATATCATCCCGAATCTGTTCCGGTTGTCGATCGGCGCGAATATCCGGCTGCTGTTGGGCTTGCTGGCATCTTATGTTCAGGAAGCGAGAAGCCTTGCTGATCCCACCATCGTCGCGAACACTTTGGCAAATTTGCGCGCTGATGATGGTATCCTTAAAAAGTATCCGCGCAGACCCCTCAATTTTTATCCGAGTCTCGGCACAGCGGTCGTACTCGGAGAACCCGACGAGAGCCTCGAGGACCTTATCGCACGCATCGATGGCGACGACGCGCCAGAACCCATCGCAGTGACAAGCGTCGATATAGAAGGCAACCATAACTACGTCGATCCCGAAGGCTTTACAGGCGATCCGCTCGCAGGGCAACCCGTAACCAGTGAAACAGAATCACGCACCGTTACCGTCAACGCCGGCATCTACCATGAAACCGATGATGCAACCGAGAATAACGAGACGATACACTGGCAGGACATCTATTTCGAGAAACGCAAAGTGCCGATCGTTATCCGAAACTATAACTGGTTGTCAGACGGTAGACAGGTACTCGTCGAAAGCCGATTCGCAAATTGCGGGCTCACAGAAGTCCCCGGACTGCCCATCGAAGGCAGAGGCTCCGTCACACGGAATCTCGCATTTGAAGCCAACCGGTCCGTAGGGGCTACAACACCTGACGAAATATCAATGCGGTTCTATTCAGAGAAGGGGTTTGCAGAATGACGAAAAAAATGGAAGACATCGCGGCGAAGGCTGCCGTCAACTCGCCACAAGTATTGCAACGGAAAGAGGTACAAGGCGAACTTAACTTCATCAGAGATTTGAAGAAACTCGGAAAGAAACTGGAAGCAGATAATATCGTCGCTCGCTTCCCGGACCCCGAAGGGGGTGACCCGATTGACTTTGAAATGCGACCGATGACACCCGGCGAAACAGCGATCTATTACCAAACGCTACTCGGACACACGCTCATCGAGGCTTCCAGTGCCAGAATTCCTGATCCTGAAAGTGAAATTGAAATTGACGATGAGCAAGAACAAAAGCTGCAAGATGAACTCGCTGTCAAGAAATACGATACGAAACTCTTGAATATCCTTGAGTCGTGTATCATTAGCCACCCCGGTTTGACTGCTGAAGATATGCGGACATGGGACCCGTTTTATGTGATGAGCCTCCACAACGCACTCTTAGGAGGTAGCAGACCGAGCAAATCGGTCGCCCAGTTTCCTAACGTGGATTCAGCAGGAGGAGAATAGGGAAGAAGTCCTCGCCCTCTATTACACCGCAAAGGATAACGAGCGGCAGCCAAGTTATTACGCCTTTGGTCCCAACATCCCTATCCAAAGCCAATATGAAATCGATCTGTACGTCACTGCCATCGGCAAAGAACATGAGGCGGAATTAGCAGATGAAGCCGAGCAAAGTGCTTCTTCCGATGTGTAGGAGCGAGTTTCACTCGCGACCCCGGAGTTAACCCCAATGCCAAACACTCTTTTGACATTCGAGGTAGAAGATAGGCGTGCCCGTGCAGCGTTCTCGCGACTCAAGCGAGAAGTGGATCAGCTGGACTCCGAGTTTAAGGACACGCGATCTGAAGCACGCGCCGCGGGTGAAGCGATTGATGCACTCGGCGATCGCTCGCGCAGCGCCTCAAGAGATATTGACCGGCTCGGAGATGAATCACAGCAGAGCGCAACACAAATAGACCGATTAGCCACCGCCGCGAAACGGCAAAACACTATCTGGCGAGACACAAACGGTAGGCTTCGCGATGTGCGCGGTAGGTTCGTAAGTGCCGGGCAAGGTGCGGATCTCTTCGCGAATTCATTGGGCGGTGTCCGCGGGGTACTCACAGGCTTAGGTGCTGCACTCGCTGCACGCGAGATCTTTGAATTCGGCGTATCGTCCGTTCGCTCTGCCGGGCAGATGGAGGGCTTACTCCGGGGACTCCGAGCCATTGAAGGCACACAAGCAGATGCCAGACTCCGAGATTTCAACGAGATCGCAAAACTCCCCGGACTCAATACACCCCAAATTATCCGCTACTCTAATTCACTGCGAGCAGCAGGGGCAACCACTTTAGAAGTCGATGCGATTATCACCACCTTCGGGCAAACAATCGTAGGCTTAGGCGGTAACGCCGCAGACACTTCGCGGGCGATGCTACAGCTGACACAAGCGTTCGGTGAAAACAAAATCTCGCAAGAGAACTTTTCGACTATCAAAGAACTCATCCCGAATTTCAATAAACTCGCGCAAGAGGTTTACAACACCGATGGCTCCATGGATAGCCTGAACAAAACTTTTCATGCTTCCGGTCAGACATTAGGCACGTTTCTCTTACCCATTTTAGCGAAACTCCGTCAGGAAATCCCTGCCGCGCCGGTCGATTCTTACGCCCGTTCTATTGATGCCCTTCAGGAGGAATTCAATCAACTCCAGATCGCGATCGGGGATAGGCTGCTACCGGTCGTCTCCGGTGCTGCACGCGGTTTCGCGGAACTCTTTGATAATATCACAAACTTCATTCAAAACACAAACGCTGCGAAACAATCCGTTGAAGGGTTCACAACCGCACTCAATACCGCCACGGCTGCCGGGGCAGTGAACAAAGCGTTTGAAGACCGTATCGCTTTCTTGGAACAAGAGAAACAGGCACTTGACGCAGCAGCAGAAGGCCGCGCAAACTATTTCAGATTCCGAGGCAGAGATACGGAAGCCGGTCAACGCTATAAAGAAATTACGACCGAACTGGCGCGGTTGCAAGCCGCCCAAGGTAACGTCTCCGCGCAATCCGAATATCTCAGGAATGTTCAGAACGGACTCGCAACACAGGCGAGAACACTAAATACAGAAATCGCAGCGTTGGCAAATGAAATCAACGGACGCACCGGGAAATCGGTACAAGGGTTGAATCGGCAGCTCAGCGCGAAAAGGGCAGCACTCAAAGAAGTTCAAACGCAGCTCGCAACCAACGCTAACGCCCTACGCGCTTTAGCCTCTGCAAATACAAGCACCGCAAAGTCTACCGAACAGGCTGTAAGCAATGCCGAGAATTTCAGTCTCACTTTGGCGAAACTCCGGGCAAACGCGGAAGATACACGCAACGCACTCAATATCAGTATCAATCCGCAACAGTTAACCACCGGCTTCCAAGCAGCACTCGCGGCGAGCAACGCTTACTATAATGCTCGTATCGCGAACGCCCAGAACGCACTCGCACAAGAGACAGCGGGGACCGAGGCATACAATACACTGCAAACCCGGATATTTGAGTTAGGTAGACAACGGCTGCAAGCGGAGCGACAGATCACAGCTGAAAATCAACGGTTACTGCAACAGCTCTCACAGCAACGGATTGACACTGCGAACGCTGTTAGTGCTGCTGAAGTCGAAGGGTTCAAAGCTGCAGCACAGGCGGGGCAAGTCTACATAGATCAACTCACGAGACAGATAAACGCAATTCCACGCGTCAGCAGCCCGGATGCCCAGTACGGCAATTTCACCTCACAGCTCCGGCGAGATTTTGAAGAGACGGAACGGCAAGGCCACAGCTTGTTGGCGGTGATGCGGCAGATCGCGAACTACGCCTTTGCGACAGATTTAGAGGACCGGATACCCGATCCGATTGTCCGCGGGGCTGCCATCGATGAACGCATCGCCGAAGAAGCACGCGGTCAACAAACGCTCACCGATATCCGCCAAGCTGCCGGTGAACAAGGCAGACAATTCCTGAACAGGGTACTCCGGGGCGAGGAGCGAGACATACAGCGCAGTATCAATGCCCGTGCCAGACAATATCGGCAGTTTTCAAGTCTCGTTTCTAATACGTTCTTGGATTTGGCAACAGGTAGGGCACAGAGTTTTGAGAGCGTCGCGACGGCGTTCATTCAACAATCGCTGCGCATCGTTCTTAGGGCAGTGGTTGAAAATCAAATCTTGAAACGTTTGGATGATACGCTGACGGCTTCCAAGATAGCGAATATCCGGAAAGTTGCCGCGGCACAACAGGCAGGTATCGGGTTACCAGGAGTAGGCAACATTCCCGGACTCGCAAATATCGGCAATATCGGCAGATCGCTTTCGGGTGGTGGTGTTGCGCTGGGGGCTGCCTCGCTACTTTTCCCGGAACAGATCAAGAACCTCACCGGCGGGATAAAAGATACGATCGGCAGTCTGCTTTCAAACGTAGCGGCTGCGCCGGATAAGGCGTTTGGGGCGCGACAGTTGTTCTTAAAAATCGGAGAAAATGAAACGAGGGAAATCACCGATTACCAAGATGAACTTCGAGAAGAAGATAGGCTTTAGATCATGGCGCAATTTTTTGATTATCCTTTGAACTATGGCGGCGGTAGATCTCAGTATAGAGCCGTAGCAGATAACGACTATAACACCTTCACGTCAGAGACCTCTATGCTCCTGCACATCGACACGGCTGGCGATGGCTCCGGCACGGCGCGCGATTTTACCGACATCTTTATCAAAGGCTCCGGCATCAACAGCTACTTGGCAGCGTTCACCAACCCGGAGCATATTACCAGTCCCGCGGCACGTACACTGCCCGCTACAGTCAAAAACGATTCCGGGGATAGTGTGCCAATAACCGTTGACGGATACCAAAACGATCTGCACAATCTCTGGACAGACGAAAGCACCGCGAAGCCTAAAGCGAAATCTATCACTTTGACCTTTACTGGATCATCACCACGCATCCACGAAGTCATGGTCCTAAACCGGCTGCTGACACTTAATTCCGATGGCGGACTCTCACGGATTGAATACGATTCCATTGACCTCGGCGCGGTGGACGATGACCTTGTTGGCAACCTCTCTTACGTTCCACCGATTGGTGGCACTCGCGATAAATGGCTCGCTAACCTAACACTCCTTTCACCGAGGACACGCGGGTTACG
The DNA here is from genome assembly GCA_026706025.1 of Candidatus Poribacteria bacterium. Classification (NCBI taxonomy): domain Bacteria; phylum Candidatus Poribacteria; species Candidatus Poribacteria bacterium. The sequence continues at coordinate 6,285 of JAPOZO010000102.1, read as the reverse complement.
CGATACGATTGCCGATGCCCTCATCTCGTTTATTCGGAAATACAAGAACTTCGTCTTTGCCGCAGAATATAACCGATACCCGGACCGCGTTTTCCCTGCACTCTGGCCCAACCCTGAGACGCAAATTCGGTACCTCTCGCGCTGGAAAGGCGGCGGACGGCGCGTACCCTTTTCTGTGCGGGAGGCATAACCGATGCTGAAACGCTTTAGCTATCAAGGCAACCCTATAGCCCTCACAGTGAAAATCCACGACGAAGACGTGACAGATGCCATCGCTGCGATGGACGATATTGTACGAGGCGTTGACTACCCGAACCTTACAGAGTTCCGCGTCGGCGAGGCGAGTTTCACGCTCCGAGACATCCACGGCGATTTTTCGCCAAACAATCCGTCGAACTTTTTCACGCGAAACGGGGGACGACGCACTGGACGACATTCGCCTGTCGAGATCAAGACGGGTTTCATTGTGGACGGTACACGACACACTGAAACTGTCTTTAAAGGGACGATCATCCGCCTCGTCCAAGACGCGAAGCCCGCGACTGTGAAAGTCGTCTGCACGGATAACTTCGGGGATATGCGCACGAAAGCGATTGCAGACTTCGGGATACCGCGGCACTTTATGTTGACGGAAGACCTTGCGCAATCTGGGGAAAACGGGTTCTATCCTGCCTGCTGCTGATGGTTCTGTTAAGTTGGCAACGCGCGTGGGTGATGAGATCGCACCCGTTCAGAAGTTGAAAAACGAGGGTGTCCTGGACCCAAAAAACTTTGTTGTTGATGCCGAAGGCGTGCGAACGGAAGGCGGACCTATCGTTAATCGGGGCATCGGCTACCCGCAGCTAAAGATGAAATCGCCTTACAGGTACCGCCATATAAAAGATGTGATTGCCGATATTCTGACGCATGCCGGCATCACGGATTCCGAAATCGAGATACCGCCACAGGATGTTGACGCGCATTTCTCCAGCAATGGACGCGTTGGGTATGACCTGATCGGGAATATAGGGTCTTCTAATCCTGTCACGTGGAATGGATACGTGACAGATCAGCTGGATGACACTGCGAATAACAAACGGTATTTTCTCTATAATAAGCACCGGAACAATCCGAACGGGTTTTCTCAGGTGATTGAATACGATAAGACAACCCGCACCGAGACCAAATTGCACGGCTTCGCAGCTGCTACCGAAGTGTGGAAGTTTACAAAGTCCGGGACTTCACTTTATATTTTGGCTACCACCGGTGGGAATTACGACGCAAACGAAAACTCCTGCGAAACACAAATTATCCAGTTGGACATCACCAGTAAGACAGAAACCGTTTTTGTCTCGCACACCGTCAGCCTACAACCGCAACTCGCGCACTATTATCACGGCGTTGGTTCTGTTTTCATGAAACCCGACTCGCGACGGCAGCTGATCTATAGGGAAAATGACGGCTTATACTATGCTTATGTGGATGCTGGCAACTCGCAGTTTGGTGTTGCGAAAGTTGCCACTGCAGGTGCCACCCCAACTGCTATCATTACGATGAACATGGACAATTTTGAGAACCACGGCGGCATCGGCTTCAATATAAGCCGGAGTACGCTCATCGGTGGCATGACGTTCCTCAGCGGCGGACGCAGCCAAACGCTCGTTTTCAAAAAAGCACTCTAAGGACCCTTCGCCAAATGACGAAGGGCTATACAAATAACCTTTTTAAAGTCCCCCTGATAAGGGGCGGGGAATGCCCATAAGGCATTCATACCGTTGATTCTTTAGGGGGTTGAATTCAGACAACGACTATGGCACTCCGTGGACAACCCAATTCTCAATCAATCACGCTCGTTTCCGGCAGTAAACCCCCGTCAGTCCTCACACAGGGACTGTCCGTCAACATCACGCTGCCGAGCGAATCCCCGTACCGCGGCCGTATCGCCACTATCCGCTTTGACTGGGTCGATAATTTGAATCAGCCTGCACCGGTCGTCGGCTTCGGTATCGGCGCTCTCGCGCCTGGTGTTGGCGGTGAACTCTTTAACTTTACGCAACACAGCCCCAGTAGCTACTCTGTCGATGTACGGTTCAGTCTCCGATCGGGGGAGTGGACAATTACCGTGAGAAGCCTTGCCGCTTCGCTGATAGTCGATCCGAGTATCAAAGGCCCGGCTGAAGATACGAATGCCACAATGCAACTCGCAGGCGAAATCCCGATCGTCAAAATCGGTGTGCCTACTGAACGCCCTATTACCGAAAGACCGGTCCCGATTACTTTCGATTGGCTATACACCGACGGCACACCCGCACCGATGGAGAATTTCGATCTAACGGATACGGATACCGATGTCGGCACACTCGGAAACTTCGCACAGGTCACCGGTGATGCGAGTAAGTACACCGCCGACCTCGCGATTCCGCAGTCCAACACCAAGACGAAAGCCACGATTACCGTCTCGGCACGGATCGCACAGGTGGCGAATTCTAATCCGGCTGTCCTCGGTCCCGAAGATGATACCTCGCGCACGTTTGAAATCGCCGCGCCAACGGCAATTGCACAGGTCACGGGTGCTGATAGTGTCTGTGTGCTTGAGAAAGATATTATCGAGAACGACTATCTCAACGATGTCATCCCGCATCTCGGTGATAACGCTGGCGGTGCCTTTATCGGCGTTTTTGAACCTGTGGAGATTGCCGATTACGTCTACTACGTAACGCAAATTCGGAAACTGACGCAAACCGTTGATGATGACGGCGATCTCGTGATACCAGATACCCCGGAAAACTTTCTCTCGAACTTACAGGCAGGTGCCGCACTGGTGAGAGTGAACACTGCGAATTGCCAATTTGAAATCTTGAAGGCGTATTCGGATGTAACGCTCGCAGCGCGTTCGCTCACCGTTGAGGACACTGTGCTCTATTTTATGGAGGGTTCGCATTATATGTACGAGGATGGGACGGAGTTTTCGGATCCCGATTGGCGCGAGAAAGTCGGATACCTCTATAAAATTGAACACCCACCAAGGACAATTCAGGAAGTCGGACGCAACTGGCGCAGCGCAACGACGACGGATAACCCGGACACCGAGGCAACGGATTACTTCTACGGGGTGCATGGCGGAACGTCTGCACCGATAGTGATAGCAGATGAGGTTCTGCATATCATCACCGGCTTCGGGAATTTTGACGACATCGGGCAGCCCCGCGGTGAACACCCGGTCAACCGCATCGGGAATTGGAACTGGATACAATACCACGATCAGATCAATCAACGCCTCAGCGAGGTGCTGACAAACGGACGCACAGGGTTCGATGTGTTGAGAGACATCGCGATCGTTACGAATTCGATCATAGGCTTCAAGAACGATACCTTTTTCATGCGGCCCCGTGAACCCCAGAAAGCTCTCAACGGCGGCGGATCAGGTATCACCGCGACACAGCGTGAGGTTACCGCGGATGAACTCAACTGGGGCGCGTTTCCTACCACCGGCTGGCTATTCATTGACGGTGAACTTATTCAGCACAGTGGCGCGGATGACGATGGCGAATTTGCTAATCTTGTCCGCGGTGCCGAGGACACTACCGCTGCTGCACATACCGGTAAATTCAATATCACTTTCGTTGACCATATTTTATCACTAAACAGCGACACACTGGAGATGCCGATCAAATCAGTCATAGCGAACAATGATAACCGCCAATTCTATAATCAGGTACGACTCCGATACGGGGACGGTGAGGCGGTTCTCGTTGAAGATGCGACCTCTATCGCTGAGAACGGCGCACGGCTTTTGGAGGTTACCGTCCCGCTCGATGCGCATCAGCGCGTCTGGGCGGAATGGCTCGCGAAAAGTTACCTCGCACGTTTCAAAGATATTCACCAGATCCTAAACCTAACATTGAAATCGAGTTTCTATATGTCTGTCGGCGATGTCGTCTCTCTGAAAATCCCAGAACGCCTGCACCTCAACGGCACGCTTTGCCAAGTGCTTGAAATTCGAGATACGTTTCGGAGGCCGCCAGCAACGGCTGTGAAACTGGTCACGCTTAACTAAAAAGGAAGTAGTCATGAATCCGTTTTTTGAATTACCCAACGACAACCCTTTAACATGCCATGTCATGGGAACACCGACCGCGCCAGCGAATCCGCACTACGTTTTGTCACATTGGTCGCAAAAAGCACGGAATTATTGTTGGATGCTCAAGTCGGCGGGGCATCATGTTATCTATTATGGTTACGAAACTTGTGATGTGGAATGTGATGAAAAAGTTATTATCGCATCAGAGGATATACTCTCAGAGGCATATCCGAATTTTCATGAAAATTTGGGACATATCGACATAAATGTTAAGCCTGAAAATCCAGAAGCAATTGAATTTCTGGGAAAAAGATGGGCACTTGATACAGGTTTCGCGCTGAAAAAAAGATACAGACCTGATGATTTCATATATTGGACAGCTCCTTTTGGCGGTCAACGTGATCTTTATCATGAGTTAAAGGATCTCCCAGTTCGGCATGTTGAACCTGGTATTGGTTATATCGGCGCATTTCTACCGTATCGGATTTTTCAAAGTACCTTTATGCGTGACTATCATTATGGCGTGTATTATAGCAATTTGAAATGGCGGGATTTTCTCAAAGAGGCTGCTCACCAGATAGAAAATGGTAAGCCACACCTTCTGTTTACTTGTATAGATTGGGAAACGCCACCGTTGTCTGACGCTATAATTCCTAACCCTTATGATATTTCGCTGTTTGATTTTAGTGTCGAGAAAGATGAGTATCTCCTCTACTTGGGTCGGATTTTACCGGGTAAAGGGATTACAGAGGCAGTAGAAGTGGCAGAACGCACAGGTATGAAATTGATTGTAGCGGGACCGGGTGATTTGGAAGCGTCAATTGGTAGAAAACCGGGTCCAAATGTTGAAGTACTCGGATATGTGGGGGCTGATGAACGCAGAAATCTTCTATCACACGCGAAGGCAGTGTTAAGTCTGGCACGTGTTTATGAAACATTTGGAGGTGTGGCTATTGAGGCATTGATTTCCGGGACAGTTCCGATCGTAGCAAATTCAGGGGGATTCCTTGATACAATCCAGCATGGGTATAATGGTTACCGTGTTGATTCTAATAATATTGATGCCGCTGTGCATGCTGTTGAGAATCTCGATAAAATAGATCCTTATGTCCTTCGCGATTCTGGGTTGCGTTTTTCGAGGGAGTATCTTGCTCCCCAGCATAATGCATACCTACAACGTATTGATAGCGGCAAACCGGTAATTGTTTCAGATTGGCTTGATTCTCGTCAAAAAGTAGAATGGCCTGAAGAGTGGATGCAGGCAAAAGACGCGGCATAGATGTGGGTAATAGGTATGAACCCCTTAGAATGGTTTAGAATTCCAGATATTTTAATACGACACAATGATACTGTGGCGTATATTCGGAATATTTCTGATTTTTTGAAATATTCGGTAGCAGCTGAAATTACGGCTTGGGGTTCTGCTGGAATTACGGCATCTATTCGTCGTGGAGATTTGGTTGTCCGATGGGAAAATCCTTTACCTGTTAATTCGTATATAATTCTGAAAGCTGAACGCGGAAATGAGAAACCGGCAACAAGACGAGTCTCGATTAATGATTATTCAAGGCTTTTACTCAGGGATCCGCCACCACAGTACACGCAACCGCCTCCAATTTTATCACCATCACCAGGACAATACACGCAACCGGACCCGGTGTTATCGCCCTCGCCTGCACAGTATACTCAGCCTACGCAGCTGTCGCCTTCACCGGGGCAGTATACACAGCCGGACCCGGTGTTATCGCCGTCTCCGGGACAATACACACAACCGAGTCCGCAGTTATCGGCCTCGCCGACGCGGTACACGCAACCGGAACCCGTGCTTTCCGATTCGCCAAGCGCATACACGCAACCAACGATTTTATCAGCGTCTCCGGGAACCTATAGTCAGCCTGAAATTTTGTCGGCATCACCCGGACAGTACACGCAGCCGGACCCGATGTTGTCGGCATCACCCGGACAGTACACACAGCCAAGCCCACAGCTATCACCGTCTCCACCGCAGTATACACAGCCTGACCCTGTTTTGTCGGATTCTCCGGGAACTTATAGTCAGCCTGAAGTTTTATCCGCTTCACCCGGACAGTACACACAGCCAAGCCCACAGCTATCACCGTCTCCACCGCAGTATACACAGCCTGACCCTGTTTTGTCGGATTCTCCGGGAACTTATAGTCAGCCTGAAGTTTTATCCGCTTCACCCGGACAGTACACACAGCCAA
>JAPOZO010000101.1 GCA_026706025.1 Candidatus Poribacteria bacterium | reverse complement strand
AAAAATCTGGTACTGCATATATGAACCTGCATTTCGACGATAAAACGCATGCCACTGTTGACATCTATCCGGACAAAGCGGTAGATCAGAGAAGTTTCTTTGAGGAAGTCGCTGGTGCCCTTGCTATTGATCCCATTGGAAAATTAGCAACAACTTGGGGTGTTATTAAACGCAAATAGAACATGCCACGGCTTCTATGGGCGTATTTTCTAATCCTACGGCGAGGTTTCCTAACCTCACGAGTAGTGTGTAAGGACAATCAAATGAAAGTGATTTTGACGTTAGGAATCGTGTTGGGGGTGCTGGTTAACTTCGCTCATGCGGAGATAGCAACACCAAAACCGCCTGAACAAAATGAAAAAAATATCGAAGTCTGCACCGAAAACCTGCTTGCTATCGGCAAGGCGATCCAAGCCTATCAGAAAGAGCATGGCGATTTTCCAGCATGGCTTTCAGATATCCATCCAAAACATTTGACAGATGAGAATGTGCTAATCTGCCCTTCAGATAAAGAAGGCGGTAAACCGATTTTTACGCAGAGTACAGATCCAGAAATGCCAGTGAGCTATAGCTATGAGCTTAACCCAAACTACAGAGCATCGAAAACTGAACAACGCAAGTTGTATGGTGATGCCATGCCGCTCGTCCGGTGTCGACATCATGAAAATGAAGAATTTATGGCTCTAAACTTGAGTTTTTCCTCAAGAATTTACTGGTCATCCAGTGTTTGGGAATACAGACCCGAAGAGATATACGAAAACCTTGAAGAAACCATTTCCACCTTGGCTGCTGGAATTCAGGAGCATCCAGACAACGAGGATCGGACTTATGTATATTTGGCACTTGTGCGCCTCTACATGAAAGTCGAACGAGCGGAAGATGCCGAGAATCTCACCAACCGTTATAAAGAAACACTAAAACCTGACAACCTTCGAGAACACTTTGTCCTCGGTGATATGCTTCGGATGATGAACCGGGATGAAGAGCTGCTGCAGCTTTTTACGAAACTTGAGGAGCAGTTCCCAGAAAACAGTGGTGTTTTCAGGAGACTTGCCAAGATTCATGAAAGATTAGGTAACACCGAACTGGCAAATGAATACCGCATAAAGGCTAATCCTGCGCTGGCGTTAATTGGTAAGACTGTGCCTAATTTTTCCGCTACGGACCTTGATGGCAATCCAATTTCACTTGTGCAATATCGTGGCAAAGTCGTCCTACTCGATTTTTGGGCAGTCTGGTGCGGTCCGTGCATCGCAGAAATGCCGAATGTCAAAAAAGTCTATGACACCTATAAAGACGAAGGATTTGACGTTATTGGTATTAGCCTTGACACTGATGAAGATATACTGCGGGATTACCTCAAAGAGAATGAGATTCCTTGGCGGCAGGTGTTTAGTGGGAAAGAAGGACAGAGCCCCGTCGCACGACAGTACCACATTAACTCAATCCCAACACCGTGGCTTATTGATAGAGATGGCACGTTAATTACGCATCAAGCGAGAGGGGACGCGTTAGAACGTCTGGTAGCAGATGCACTAAAAGATAAATTAGACTAATTATCAATTGAATTTCCAAGACTCACAGATTTTCTTTTTCGACGAAAAAGGGGAGGAAAATGGGACACCGACAATTTTTTACATGCCTCTTTTTGATTGCTATAATTCCACTAAGTACTAAAGCGTTGCCACCGCCTTCACCCGCGGGGGGTAACTATTTAGTCCTTGACGGGGTTGATGATTACGCCATTTTGGATTTTGAAACCTTTGGTTATCTCTTACCGGATGGCACGGAGGAATTCACCTTTGAAGCATGGATATATCCCACCACACCGCCCGACAACAAGGACACGTTATTGACAATACTTCATCAACAGGTGCGTATGGTCATCGTGAACGATGAATTCCAACCGTACCTAAATAATCTGGCTAATCTGCACAATATCGAACCCCTGAAAGGGGACCTCATCTTACTAATAAATGCCTATCGCTTTGGGGGAGCCAACAAAGGCAGGACCATACCTTTCCCATTCCCACTTGAGCTGAACCAATGGCACCACATCGCTTACCAGTCAAAAGGGGATCAGAAAATAACAATCGTCAATGATCTCGTAGGAATATGGCAAGACGGGGCACCTCTTGGACGCGTTGTTTTCTTGCGTCCACAAGACTTCGTGCTTGGAGGGTTTGGAAAAATAATTGAGATACCTGGTCGTCCGCCAGACAAAACGTTTTGGGGTTCCTTTACTGGATATATTGACGAGGTCCGCATCTCAACGGAGGCGCGTTACGATGTAGACAAAAAAGGCTTTATGCCAGACAACAAGTTCAAAAATGACGCAAAGACAGCTGCGTTGTGGCATTTTGATGAGCCGGGTGGCACCCAGCAATTTTCAGATGCATCGGGCAACGCACATCATCTGGAGGGTAAAAATGGCGCGAAAATTGGGAACGCGCTTGCTGTCGAAGCAGAAGGGAAACTCGCTATAACATGGGGACGACTTAAGCGATGAAACCTCTAAAATGATTTCTATCAGCAGCGTAAGGGGTACCGGTGTATAGGTAATTTTAGATTTTACTATAAATTTTTTGTGAGATAAATTATCATGGCAATGTAGGTACAACTAAATCTGCTCGCGCACCATGGGAGATTGTAACAGTGGAAAACGATGCTCAACTGATTCGCAGAATTCTGTCAGGCGACGATGATGCCTTTAACACTTTAGTTCAAAGGCACCAAAGGGGTGTTCACGCCCTTGCGTGGCGGAAGGTTAGCGATTTTCACTATGCTGAAGAAATTACACAAGATACCTTTCTTCAAGCATACAAGAAACTCTCAACACTCAAAAATCCGAATCAATTTGCGGGGTGGCTCTACGTCATCGCAAATCGACTTTGTATTAATTGGATCCAAAGACACAAACCCGCGATGCAGTCGCTGGAGGACACGCCTGTGGAAGAAATAGAAGAATCTTCTTATACCCATTATGCCGCGGAACAGCGCGAAGCAGAAGGCACCGAGCATCGTTATGCAATGGCCGAAAAACTTTTGTCCAAATTGCCAGAGAGCGAGCGTACGGTAATGACGCTCCACTATCTCGGTGAAATGACAGCGAAGGAGATCAGCAAATTCTTAGGAGTTTCCGTAAACACGATTACAAACCGTCTCTGGCGGGCGCGAAAGCGTTTGCGGGAGGACCAAGAACTCATGATTCAAGAAGTTCTCGGCGGCGTACAGTTCCCTGCCAATCTAACCGAGAACATCATGCGGGAAATCGCTGACCTGAAACCGACACCGCCTCCGGTCGCAAAGCCACTACTCCCGTGGGGTGCTGTTGGTATAGCGACCCTTCTGGTTACCATGCTATTAGGCGCAAGCAACCAATACCTCGCCCGCTTCCAGAAACCGTACAGTTTCGAGGCAGTAGCTGAACCCACGGTTGAAATTGTTGATACCGCTATCCTTCTTGATATTGATTCAAAACCCGATCTACGGAACCAGGTCGGACGACCAGTTTCCACCGATAAAAACATCGGGGCAGGACTACAGGCTGTTGAAACGCCTCTTGTGTCCGATACCCAGCGGAATTCTCTCGGACCCGCTACGTTGCAGTGGACACGGAAATCCGACATGCCAACAGCTCGAACGGGTTTTGCTACATCTGTCGTGAATGGAAAAGTGTTCGTGATAGGCGGGAACATACAACTCAAAAGGGGCGAATTTGGGGATATATCGGTTTCAAGAGTAGAAATGTACGACCCGAAAACCGACACATGGGAACGAAAATCGGATATGCCAACGGCGCGGGCTGGTGTATCTGTCTCAGTTGTGGATGGAAAAATCTACGCCATTGGTGGGTCAAAAACAAAGACAATTCAGGTGCCTCGCGGTTCCACTTTCGAGAGTGAAGAATTCGCAACCGTAGAAATGTATGATCCGGTTACGGACACATGGACCCAGAAAGCAGATATGCCGACACCAAAGAAAACCATGACCTGCGTTGTGAACGGAAAAATTTATGCCATTGGTGGGTGGTTAACTCCTAATGAAAAGCCGCACTTAGAAACTGTGGAGGTATATGATCCAGCAACGGACACATGGACAAAAGCCCAAAGCATGAACTGTGCGCGTTGTTCCGCAGCAATTGATGTTGTAAACGGAGAAATCTATGCTATAGGTGGGTTAGGTTCGCACCCTATTCAGGACCAGTCAGATCTGTATCTTTCCAGCGTTGAAGTATTCAATCCAAAAACGAATCAATGGCAAGAAAAAACAGAAATGCCTGCTCCGAAAGCATTGCACACAGCCAGCGTAATTGATGGAAAAATCTATGTCATAGGTGGTTACTTTAAGAAAGACAGGGAATTTAAAAAACTTTCAACGATTGAAATCTACGATCCCGCAACCGACCGTTGGACCCAAGCGTCGGACATGCCCATTGGTAAATGGGGACATAAAACTGAGGTGATAGATGGGCAAATCTATATTTTTGGGGGCGGCCCCGTGACGAGTGTCCAAGTTTACGACCCAAGATAAGTGGAAACGGGCAAACGATGAAAAAAAGTCGGTAATTGAATTTCCAATATTGTTTTTTCCAGATGTGTCTCCTTCTTCATTGGCGGGGTTTCTAACCTCGCCTTTTTCTTTTCCATGCAAGGTTTCGCTCACTCATATCTTCTGTAGAAGCGAGTGTTTTTGCTTGGGTATTTGATAGGGGTATTTGATAGGGTGTTTCTGCGGATTTCTGCGGATTTCTTGTCGCTCGCGATCATACCAAACCCCAACTGCTAATGGTTTCCATTTATACACTCTATCACATTCCATTTTTCCTGCAAAAAATGTGGCGGTTGTGATAGAATAAATGTAAATCGTGAGCACTAATACGACAAGGTAAATACTTTAAAATCAAACACAAATGCCTAAATCATGAAAATCACCGACGTTAAAACTTACGACTTACGCTACCCGCTCCTTGAACCCTTCGCGAATTCGCGCGGTTGGACGGGGACGCGGTCTGCCGTTGTGGTCGAAATTTGCACGGATGCCGGAATTACGGGTTGGGGTGAAGGTGTAAGTATCCCGTCCACCTCAGCGGTTGAAACACATCTGATTGGACAATCGCCCTTTGAAACGGAACGGATTTGGGAAGCGATGCGCGGCAACATCGGTGCCTTGAGCGGGATTGACATCGCCCTATGGGACATCATGGGCAAAGCACTCGATATGCCGATCTACCAACTCCTCGGTGGTGCGTTCCGATTGAAAATTCCGGCTTACGCAAGCGGACTTTTCAAGAAAGACAAACCCGACATAACCCAAACGTTGATGGATGAAGCGAAAGGCTATGTTGATGCAGGATTCCCCGCTGTCAAGATGAAGATCGGTTTCGGTGAGGCGTACGATGTGAAAAACGTCGCTGCAGTTCGACGCGCCATTGGTGACGATACCCTCTTCGCTGTTGATGCTAATTGTGGCTATGATGTCGGCACGGCAATTGACGTTGGGCAAAAGATATTAGACTACGACCTCTTTTGGTATGAAGAACCGATTACCAGTGACGATGTCGCAGGCTATCGGGAAATCCGAAACGCACTGAAGGTGAGAATTGCTGGTGGTGAGATGCTGATGGGACGTTGGGCGTTCCGCGACCTATTACAGAAACGCGGGTTGGATATTGTGCAACCGGATGTGAGCATCGCAGGCGGTTTCACGGAATGCCGAAAGATCGCCGCTATGGCGAGTGCAAATTACGTTCGAGTGCTACCGCACATGTGGGGTGGCAGCATTCGTCTCGCAGCAACCCTGCACTGGCAAGCCACCCTTCCAGACGCACCGCAGGCACTCAACGCGATCCCCTCACTCTTGGAGTTTGATATGACCGAAAACCGTCTCCGTACGGCACTGGCACAGCAACCGATAAACGCTATTGATGGCTATGTCAATGTCCCACAAGCACCCGGACTCGGAATTGAAATCGACCGAGATGTATTGGAAAAGTATGCATAAAAGCTTATCCGCTGGCGGTTTATTTTTCATAACAGAGTGTATCATCAATTACAAATCTTATTACAACGAAAACCGGTTTTTTGACAGGGGGCCCCACCCGTTACTGGGAAGAGGGAGAAAAACCGATCAGAAACCCCATAATTAAAAACATGAAAAACCGAATCTTAATTGTATGCCTCTTGCTCTTATCTGTGTGCAGCGTGCTCTTTCTCTATCATTTTCGCGTCGAAGCGGATTCGCGCACGCAGGAGTCTGTAGACGTAGTGTCATTTTCTCATGATCTATTTGATCAGGTTTTGCAGGAACATGTTGATAAAGAGGGACGCGTTAACTATACAAAACTGAAGGCGAACCCTGAAAAATTGGAGCGGTATTTGGATCTATTAGCGGTTGCCAAACCTACAGAATTGCCCTATAATGCACAGTTGGCGTTCTGGGTCAACGCTTACAACGCGCTTGTCATTAAAGGCGTTATTGATCACTACCCGACAACCAGCGTCCGAAAAGTCAAATGGTTCGGTGGGTTTTTCTCTCGACTAAAATTCCAAGTGGCAGGTGAAACTTACACACTCAATCAAATTGAACACGGCATTATCCGCACAGAATTCGTGGATCCGCGCGTTCACTTCATCCTTGTCTGTGCCTCGACGAGTTGTCCTCCCTTGGAAAACAGTGCTTTTTCCGCTGAAACAATTGAGGAACGTCTTGAGACTGCAACGTTCAAATTTGTTCAGAACCCTGAACAGGTTAGGATTGACCGCGCGAAACGTCGCGTCTACCTCTCGAAAATTTTTAAGTGGTACGACGATGATTTTACGGAAGGTTATGAGGGGGTAGCGGATTTTCTCACCGATTACCTGCCCCCTGAAGACGCTGAATTTTTGGCATCAACGGATGTGAAACTTCACCATTTGGACTATGACTGGACACTGAACGATCAACATTAGACATTATAAATTTGCAAATTAACTTTTAAATAAAGGAGTCGTCAGTCATCAGTCATCGGTTTTCAGTCAGAGATACCTTGTGGCGGTAACAGATAAAACTTCTGTCACAAGAGCGTAACTGAAAACTGAAAACTGAAAACTGAAAACTAATCATGGTAAATACTGCCGTTATCGGTTATGGTTACGCTGGACGCGCTTTTCATTCTTACCTCGTCGGCTTGGCAGATGGATTGAACCTTTACGCTATTGCCACGCGGAATGCTGAACGCCGCGAGGCTGCACGTCAAGCATACCCAAACGCACAAAACTATCAGACAATTGATGAAGTCATCGCAGATGATACCGTTGATCTCGTTGTATTAGCCACACCCCACGACACCCACGCCGAACTCGCTATCAAAGCAATGGATGCAGGTAAACACGTCGTCACAGACAAAATCATGGCGATGAATACCGATGAAGCGGACGCAATGATCGCCGCGAGTCAACGGAACGATGTTCTGCTCAGCGTCTTCCATAATCGCAGATGGGATTGGGACTATACCACGATCAGAAAGATTATTGACGACGGTCTGCTCGGAACACCTTATCTCTATCAAGTTGCGATTATGCGTTACGGCGCACCGGGGGGTTGGCGTGGCATTAAAAGCCAGAGCGGTGGCATCCTTTACGACTGGCCCGCGCACTTCGTCGATCAGGCACTGCAACTCGTAACGGCACCCGTTGAATCTGTCTTCTGTGATATTCACTACAACACGAGATGGAACACGGACATCGGTAACTACGGGAACCTCATTATCAAGTTTGAGAACGACGTCCGGTACCAGATTGAGATCGGCAACCTCTCAAAAGCCGAGAAACCGCGCTGGTATATCGTTGGAGATTTGGGTGGGTTGATCAAATACGGACTCGACCCGCAGGAGGGACCGATGCGCGAGGGTAACATTGATGCCGCGCAGCAAGACCCCGAAAACTATGCCAAAGTCTGGACAGAGGCAGGTGGTGAGAACCGTGAACTTGTCGTCGAAAGTATCCAGACGACGTGGAAATCCTACTACCAGAACATCGCAGACGTGCTGAACAAAGGCGAAGAACTGGTCGTCAAACCTGAGGAAATCCGAAAAGTCATGCAGGTCTACGACGCAGCGATGCAGTCTGCGGATAGTGGAGAGACGGTGCGGATATAGGAGGATTCCTAAATGAAAAGACAAAACATTTCAACAGGAATAAAATGGGAACCGATTGTAGGTTACTCACGGGCTGTCCGAATAGGACAACATGTCCATGTTTCAGGAACGACAGCAACAGATAAAAACGGCAAAATCGTTGGTGTGGGAGATGCCTACAAGCAGACAGTGCAGACCATAAGCAACATAGAAAATGCGCTCAGATCCGCCGGTGCTAGTCTGAAAGATGTGGTTCGCACACGTATCTATGTGACGGCTATCAACGATTGGGAGAAGGTTGGAATGGCACACGGTGAATTTTTTGGTGAAATTCGTCCCGCTACCAGCATGGTCGAAGTCAGCCGCTTGATTGAACCGGAAATGTTAGTGGAAATTGAAGCGGACGCGGTCGTGGTAAAATAGACATCTCTTACACACTGTGAAATCTCATTCATTTTAGTACACTTTCTAAAACTGTATCCAAAACTTCTAAAATAGCACTATATAATTCATCTTATAAGACCTTAGACAACATTAGGATTTTTTCTCATCGACACCCGATGGCAAGCCGTTAAGAGTCGGGATTTGGAAATCCCTCCTACAAGAAGGCGGGTAGATCCTAATCAAATTGTTCAGATTATGGACAATAGCGTTCATTTTTTGACACAATTGTTCCTTGAATTCCGAGGAATTAGGGGAAAAAAAGGCTTTCAGCGTTGGCATCGTATTTGCTACACAGTATGACACAAACAACTGGTCACAACGGAGAGACACAATGAAAACGAAAACACAGTATGGGTTCATACTGATATTACTCCTCGTATTTGCCGTTTTACAGAACGGTATAGCCGATCATCACGCAGCAGACACGTCAACATATACAGAATTAAACAAGCAGGTTGTCAAAAGCATTGACAAAGGGTTAGAGTGGCTCAAGGGACAACAAGCCGAGGATGGACTCTTCGCCAACCATCCCGGAATAACGGCTCTGGTACTCACCGCCTTTTTGCGGCATCCTGAAAAGAAATATGCAGAGGCGGATCATCCTTTCATCCAGAAAGGTCTTCAGCGATTGGTTGCGATGCAACAACCGAACGGTGCGATCTACGATGTTGAGATGCAGCCTGCACTGCCGAATTACAACACCTCTATCTCTGTAATGGCTCTTTCCTCAACCGGAAATCCAGAGTATAACTCTGTCATTGAAAAGGCGCAAGGCTTCCTGAAAAACCTACAAGTCACAGATGAGGAGAGCGTCTATTACGGTGGTATCGGTTATGGTAGCCGCCAAGATGTGAAAGACTTGTCCAACCTAAACATTGCTATCCAAGCCCTAAAAGAGAGTGGTTCTGATGACCAAGAGGTTTGGGACAAAGCGATTAAATTTCTCGAACGCACTCAGAATCGCAGTGAGAGCAACGATCAGAAATGGGCAGGCAACGATGGCGGTTTTATCTATTCGCCTGACGGTGAAAGCAAAGCCGGAACAGATGCCGCAGGAAGTCCGCGCTCCTACGCCAGTATGACGTATGCTGGTTTATTGAGCTTCATCTACGCGAATGTCGACAAGGACGATGAACGCGTGCAGGCTGCTTTCAAGTGGATAAATGAACACTTCACGCTTGAAGAAAACTACGGTATGGGTTCACAAGGGTTATACTATCACTATCACACAATGGCGAAAGCACTGCGGCTTTATGGTCAATCAACTTTTGTAGACGCAAAAGGCATCTCACACGATTGGTACCGAGAATTCGCAGAAAAAATGATTGAATTGCAGAAACCGGATGGATTCTGGGTGAATGAACAAAGTCGCTGGATGGAAGCAGATCCGAGACTCGTGACCGCTTACGTCGTTCTCGGTCTCGATACCGCTTACCCGAAATAGATGACCTATCTTACCAACCTTCCCGCCAAAGCCCCATGCTTAAGCTTGTGGGATGTAGGCGGGCTAAGGGTTTATGTCAAAAAAAAAACTTGACATTTACACAAAAATGTTGTATAAGTATACTGACACTTTGGACACCGTTCTGACCCTCTACAAACCCTGTAGAGGAGGTGTCCACTACCGTCAGAAGTAGTCAAAAAAGTGTTAGTGTTCAATACCACTGAAAAAGTATTTTGGGCAGTTCACGCGTAAGTTTCGGAGCGAAGGTGAAATCTCGCACGTTGTATTGCTGCCCACTTTTTCAACTTTTCTCTCTGTTTTCGGAGAGAGGTAGGCGGGGATAGCCAAGAACATTTCGACTTGATATGCCCGCGGAGATTTTTCACCCTTCGGGGAATCGCCTACTGGTGGAGCAGACATAAGACGTTCAACCTTCGGGAAGAACGCAAACTGCTACGAAGCCGAAGCCCCTATCTTCAGGTAGTGGGTGCTATCACAATATCTTTCACACTCCTGCGGGCGAGGTTCTTTAACCTTACCAGCGGGAATGAGGACTTCCGGAGCATGTAGGTGAAGCATGTACCAGTCAGTCAAAGTATCCGCAATTTCGCTGAAACCTATCAAATGGGATAAAGCCTCCAACGCTGAAAAATTGGAGGCTTTCTTCGTTGAAGCCGCCAAGGACGCGCCACAGTTAATTTTGGCGACCGAAGGTGTATTGGAAGGTTATGTCGTTATGGATATCATTGAAGGCAGAGCCACGCCAGAGGCGATGCTTGATATCGCAGAACCGCTTGATGGCGCATATATCCACCGATTCCGTAAACTTGCGAAGCAACTCAAGACGTGCCTCTGTTTCGGTTTCGCTGAACGGTGTGGTTCCGCCTCCGTCTACAATTCCGCTGTGTTTATTGACAGCAATGGTGAGATATGCGGTACCTATCATAAAACACAATTCGCCGAAGGCACACATCCATCGTGGAATTTTAACTGCATCGGCGAGACGATTCGTGCGTTCAACACACCCTTCGGACGCACCGGCATCTTAATTTGCAATGATCGGTGGAATCCATTGATTGCACGAACGCTGGTTTTAGATGGGGCGCAATTTCTACTGATCCCTTCCTATGGTTCAAAGGGCAAATCACAAAATCAAACCGTCCTCGCCAGAGCCCGTGAAAACGGTGTGCCGATTGTAGAAGCAAACGTCGGCATGAATCTCATCATCAGCAAAGGCGAAATTGTCGCCTACAAATGGGGAAACGACCAGATCAGCACCGCAGACATTGACATTCCCCAACCACCTTCAACCGAGGCTGCACGTCGCTCGGAGCAAGCGTATTTACAAACGCAGGGACCTGAGATGGAAGCACGTTATCAAAAAACCGTTGACCGTTTGCGGTAACACGGATACACTACCTATAGGATGTTACATCCCACAAATAGGTAACTCCATCAGAACCGCCACTTGCAAGCAGACGACTATCAGGCGAAAAAGCGAGAGATTGAATACCGCGCTTGTGTCCGATGAATGTTGCAATAGGCTTTCTTGTCGCTATATCCCATATTTGAACCGTCGGTTGCCGTCCACTCATACCGACAGCGATGCGGGTGCCATCAGGCGAAAATGTGAGGCATGTTGCGTTGACTGTACTCAGCGTTGCAATATCTTGCCAAGTTTTTGTAGATCGGATATCGGTTCTGCCAGCACTCGTAGCGAGAAGTGTGCCATCAGGCGAAAACGCTATCGCTCTGACTTCATCCAGATGTTTAAAGGTAGCAATATTTTCCCCCGTTGCTACATCCCATACCTTAGCCGTTCTATCCACAATACTATCGCGCAGGGAAAGGATATAGGTGATGCCATTGTGACCTTCCTGTTCTTCCCAATTGCGGCTACCACTACTCACCAGAAGTGTGCCATCAGGCGAAAAGGCAAGTGTTTTAATGGGACCTATATGACCGGACAATGTCTGCTGAAGTTCCTCAGTTTCCACGTTCCAAAGTCTGACCTTTTTGTCCTTCCCTCCGGTCGCTAACAATGTCGCATCGTCCGATATTTCAGCAGCCATAACCCGCGTCTCGTGTCGAAAAAGGACGACAATTTCCGCGCCCCAAAGTTTGACTGTGTTTTCAGGCATAATGCTAATCCCAAGATAGTCTCCTTCAGATGAGAGTGCCACTGTCTTAGTGTACCCACCAGTACTTGTGAGTGTTTTGACATGTGCCGCAGTTTTAATATCTCGCGCCCTGATTGTATTGTTCGCGCTAAGACTGATGAGATATTTTCCATCCGGTGAAAATTCGACATGCCCTCCCTCCGACGTATGTTCCGCAGGTAGTTTCTTCGCGTTTCTGCGAATCCACGCTTCCGTATCTGGATCAAGAGCGATAGGTGTACCATCCTCAACCCCTAATACATGAACAACCTCGTCGGAGAAGTACGTTGCGATAAGCGTTCCATCCGGTGAAAATGTGATAGATTTAGCCGATTCTGCGTGGGTAACAGACCAACGTTGTTTTCCAAGCGCAATATCCCACAATTTAATATCTCTGTCCTGATGGATACCACCCGTTGCCAAAAGTTTGCCATCGGGTGAAAACGCGACGCAACGAATACCCCCTTCATTGTAGGGCATGGTGTGACCGGACGGAAATGTGACAGATTTATGGTGGTCCGGGTGCGCAAAAGATCGGAGCTGCTTCCCAGTTTCAATGTCCCACAACTTTGTGGTCCCATCCATACTGCCTGTAGCCAAGCGTCTACCATCTGGCGAAAACAGGACTACCCTTATAGAATCTTCATGTTTGAAGGTGAAGCGGATTGCCCTATCAGCAACATCCCATAACGTAGCACTATTGTCCGAACTCCCTATCGCTAAGAGTTCTCCATCGGGTGAGAATGTAACCGAGGTCACAGCACCACCATGAAGAAAGATGGGAAGATCCGCCTCAACGTTTTCAATAAAAACATTCCACAATATTACACGACCGTCCCTATATCCAATAGCAACTTGGGCACTATCGGGTGAAAAAGCGACTGTTGATGGAATACGCCTATGTTCAGAAGAGAGTAGCGATAAAAATTCATCGGTGTAAGCGGAATAGAGCCATACACCAACACTGGATGCTACAGCCATGAGACTTCCATCTGGCGACACCGCGACATGGGATCTACCGCCTCTTCCAAATCGCGCAACTGCATCGGATGGTAAAGCAATCGTGGTTTCTTGTGGATAGATATTTGCTAAAACTTTTGGATCTATATCTACTGTTTCAACCTGCTTTGCCCGCCCTTTCTCGTCAACTAAAACTGTTGTGAAAAAAGAAAAAGATATTAAATTGGCAAGGAGCAATGCAAGGATTGATAGCATACATTTAAACATTGGCGCGTTTCCTTAGATGGTGGTTAATAGGGACCTTTGGTCACTTAAAATTATCCAAACTTAAGTCGTAATTATAAAGAGGTAGATTTTGAAAAAAAGGTTTAAAAAAATGAAAAATTCAGAGACACACCTATCAGATATTCCATGCTGAACCGAATAGATTGACTGAGAAACCGGTTCCGAGATGCTCAACATTTTCAGAAGCTTCCCTTCAGGTCAATCACTGGTACTATCCTAACATATCTGTAAAAAAACAAGAAACCCTTTTCGCTTTATGTGAAACTTGCTTAAACCTATCTCCGTTAAGTCAGTCAAATACCTCTATGTTCTTAATGACATATCAAAAATACACGAATAGATCCGTTAAAATACTTAGGAGAAAACATGCGTTTAATTGAAGGAATATCTATTGGGGTCGCTGCAATTCGAGCGCACAAAATGCGTTCGCTATTAACGATGTTAGGAATTATCATCGGTATCGCAGCGGTCCTGGCAATGATCGCCATTGGTGATGGTGCTAAAGAAATTGTAATACAGGATGTCCAAAAGTTAGGCGGCGCGACCCGATTCACACTCTACCATACATCATACAAACGCGAAAATAACAGATGGATCCGCATCCGTAGCAGTGAATACATGGCATACGAAGATGTATTGGCAATCGAAGCAGAATGCCCTTCCGTGAGCGCAGTCACGCCTCGACTTGCCGACTGGAGAGGCGTTTTGTTTCAAGCCTCGGATGGTACTGAAGCCTACGCCGGTTATAACGGCGTAGATGCCACCTATACAACCGCAATGGGTTGGGATGTCAAAGAGGGACGCTTCATTACAGATGGAGATGTCGAAAACGCAGCAAGAATCTGTGTACTGGGTGATGAACTCGCGACCGAACTGTTTGGTAATCAATCTCCGATCGGACAAGAAATCAAAATTGTAAAAAGGATTCGCTACCGCGATCAATGGGGACGGAGGGCAAGCAGGCGATCCACCGAACGCCTCACGGTTGTTGGGACAATGGTGCAAAGGGGTACCAGTCTCCAGTTCGGCTGGTGCTACGACAATCTCGCTTTTATCCCTATATCAACCGTACAAGAACGCTTCACCGGTAACGATAGGATTGGGGACATTATGGTTTTTGCAAACACCATTGACGTTATCCCGAAAGCAATTGAAGAAGTGAGAACAGTCATCAGAAAACGACATAGAGACCAAGATGACTTCGTTAGAATTCGGGCGATGCGTTCAGGCATGGCACAATTAGAAAAAATCAGCAAGGTGATTAAAGTCGCCTTAGGCAGCATCGCCGGGTTCTCGCTCCTCGTCGGTGGCATCGGTATTATGAATATGATGTTAGTCGCCGTCACTGAACGTACGCGCGAGATCGGCTTACGAAAAGCACTCGGTGCCAAACCTTTAGATATCCTACTTCAATTCTTGATAGAAGCCGTAATCATGTGTGGTGTTGGTGGCGCAATTGGCGTTGGATTAGGTATCTTTGCCGGCGAAGGTATGGCGATGCTCGCCGTCAAAATCGCTAAAATTGTGCCCGAATGGCCCGCCGTCGTCTCTATGGAGTGGGTACTCATCTCGGTATCGTTCTCCGCGGCGATCGGTATCTCCTTTGGACTCTATCCTGCCATAAAAGCCTCTATGCTCCAGCCCAAGGAGGCTCTACGCACAGACTAAACCCAGCATTCAAGTAACATCTGTTCTTGTAGGCGCGCTCAGAAAGCGCGCCTTAATTTTTTCATTTCCATCCCCAGAACCGACATCAATCCAGAATCAGAGATTAACCGCTATAAACCTATTTCGCTTAATTACGTCTAATTAATCCAAACAACGTGACTACAATCAATACATAATTTTAAAGGTTTTGGAAACATTATATGCGTCTAATTGAAGGACTCTCCATCGGAATCTCCGCTATCCGCGCAAATAAGATGCGCTCGTTGCTTACAATGCTCGGTATTATCATCGGCGTCGCTGCAGTGCTGGCAATGATAGCTATCGGTGATGGTGCCAAGATAATTGTGCTACAAGATGCACAAAAATTAGGCGGCGCGAACCAGTTCACAATGTATCGAACGTCGTATAAACGAGAAGGTGGACGCTGGATTCGCATCCGTAGCAACGAATACATGGAATATGAAGATGTCCTCGCGATTGAAGCCGAATGTCCGTCGGTCAGGGCAGTCACACCTCGAATCCCAGATTGGAAAGGGTTGTTAATTCAAACCGCTGACGGAACCGAAACCCGCGCAGGCTATAACGGCGTAGATGCCGCCTATCCAACCGCAATGGATTGGGATGTTCAAGAGGGACGTTTTATTACAGACGCAGATGTCGAAAATTCAACGAAAATCTGTGTCCTCGGCGAAGAAGTCGTTACTGAACTCTTCGGCGACAAGTCGCCTTTGGGACAGGAGATCAAAATCGCAAAAGGGAGTGGTCGTTATGACCGATGGGGACGTAGAGACAGTAAACGCTCCACAGAACGGTTCACGGTCGTCGGAACAATGATGCCTCGCGGGCGAAGCCTCCGGTTCGGTTGGAGTTACGATAATCTCGTCTTTATACCGATCTCTACAGTCCAAGAACGGTTCACGGGCGATAACCGAATTCAGGATATCGTCGTCTACGCGCATACCGTCGCGGATGTCCCGAAGGCAATTGAGGAGGTAAAAACAGTTATCCGAAAGCGGCACAAGGGCGACGATAAATTCGTTGGAATCTTTGAGATGCGTTCAGGCATGGCACAATTAGAGAAAATTAGTAAGATGATTAAAATCGCCTTGGGCAGTATCGCAGGGTTTTCACTCCTCGTCGGTGGTATTGGTATTATGAATATGATGCTCGTCGCTGTGAGTGAGCGAACCCGCGAGATCGGCTTACGCAAGGCTCTCGGTGCTAAACCCTTCGATATTCTGGCACAGTTCTTGATGGAAGCTATTGTCATATGCAGTGTCGGCGGCGCAATCGGCATTGGGTTGGGTATCTTTGCTGGTGAAGGCATGGCAATGCTCGCCGTCAAAATCGCCAAAATCGTACCCGAATGGCCCGCTGTTATCTCTACGCAATGGATATTGATCTCCGTGTCGTTTTCGGCTGTGATCGGTATCTTGTTCGGGTTATATCCTGCGGTAAAAGCATCATCGCTCTCGCCGATTGAAGCACTCCGCACGGAATAGCCCACGCCAACACAATACGGAATACTAAACCGATTTCAGGGGATTGCGTCTAATGAAGTGGTCAGTTTCATGAAAATCGCAATTTAGGATCGCCTCTAAGAAAATTATTCCAAAAAAAGCGAACTTTGTTTACCCTTCTTTGTCTAAAAATTAAGCATAGGAACACACTTAATTTGGAGGCGAGAAATGCGTATATTTGAAGGGTTATCTGTTGGAGTTTCTGCGATTCGCAGCAATAAGTTGCGCTCCTTGCTTACCATGCTCGGTATTATCATCGGTGTGGCCGCGGTACTGGCGATGATCGCTATCGGGGATGGTGCCAAGGCGATTGTGCTGCAAGACGCAGAGAAATTAGGCGGTGTGAATCAGTTTACGATGTACCGCAGTTCTTACAAACGGGTTGGAAGTCGTTGGATGCCGAACCGTAGCAACGAATACTTTGAATTTGAAGACGTGTTAGCGATTGAAGCGGAATGTCCATCTGTGGAGGTTGTCGTGCCGCGAATTCCAGAATGGCGAGGTGTCCTCGTCCAAGTCGCCGATGGCTCTGAAGCACGAACAGGCTATAACGGCGTAAACTACACGTTCGCGGAGGCGATGGATTGGGACGTTGTGCAAGGCCGGTTCATTTCTGAAGAAGATATTGAAAACGAAACAAAAGTCTGTGTATTAGGTACAGAGGTTGTGATGACCTTATTCGGTAACGCCTCACCTATAGGTCAAGAAATTAAGATTAGCAGAGGCGGCGATCGGTATAGCCGGTACGGGCGAAAGGAAGAAAATCGCTTAACAGAACGGTTTACCGTCGTCGGAACGATGGCACCCCGCGGGCGAAGCCTACGATTTGGGTGGAACTTGGATGACATGGTCTTTCTCCCACTCACAACAACACAGAAACGTTTCACGGGCAACGATAGGATTATGATGCTTTCCGTCCACGCCAATACCGTTGAAGAGGTTCCACAAGCGATTGAAGAGGTGAAAGCCGTTATGCGGAAACGGCATAAGAACCAAGACGATTTCTTTTCGCTCAGGGATATGCGCGAAGGCATGGCGCAATTGGAGAAAATCGGTAAAGTCATAAAAATCGCACTTGGGAGTATCGCAGGGTTCTCGCTTCTCGTCGGTGGCATCGGCATTATGAACATGATGTTGGTCGCTGTAACCGAACGCACGCGTGAGATTGGGCTCCGAAAAGCACTCGGGGCAAAACGTGCGGACATTCTGGTGCAGTTCTTAATAGAAGCCGTTGCTATGTGTGCTGTCGGAGGGGCAATCGGGGTTCTGGTAGGTCTATTTGCTGGTGAAGGGATGGCACTCCTTGCTGTTAAAATCGTCCAAATTGTACCCGAATGGCCCTCGGTTATCTCCACACAGTGGATACTGATTTCCGTGTCATTTTCAGCCATAATCGGTATCTCTTTCGGGCTATATCCTGCAATAAAAGCATCAGCACTCTCACCGATCGAAGCACTACGTGCCGAGTAGGAGGCACTATAAATGAATTTGATTGAATGTATCATTTTAGGGATTTCGAGTTTGCGGCGAAACCCGCTCCGCTCCGCCTTGACGATCTTAGGGATTATCGTGGGTGTTGGATCCGTTGTCAGCATGGTATCCGTCGGAGACGGATCAAGTGCCATGGTTCTACGTGAGATTGAGCGAACCGGTGGTACGAAAATCATTGAAATCTATAAAGACGATTGGGACAAACAGTCTGGAACACTGAGTCGCGCAGCTGGGGAAGCCGTACGCGGCAGAGGCCGCTGGCAAAGGAATCGCGCCGAGAACTTGGAAACCGAGGATGCTTTTGAGATCTTAAAGTATGCCCGCGGTGTTATTGATGTCGTTGCTGAGGATGATATGGGCGGATGGAACGTGAATTATAAAGGACGATCAAAGGAATCCCGTATCGTCGCCTCAACCGCTGGATACGACCGATCGCATAACTGGTACCCCTCAAGTGGTAGATTCTTCACCGCTGAAGAGGTGGAAGCTGCGAGTAGCGTCGCTGTGATTGGCTCGAAAATTGCCGAAGAAGTCTTCCTTGAAGAAGACCCTATAGGGAGAGAAATCAAAGCCTCGCGTCCGTCTTATTGGCGCGGAATGAGTGGACTTTATGAGGTACGTCTCAAAGTGATTGGTGTGATGGAAGAGAAAGGCGACGCAATGGATACTTCCGGTTGGGATGACCGGTTCATTATTCCGATAACCACACTCCAACAGCGTTTCAAAGGACGCCAAGACGTTGAACGCATCCGTGTCGAAGCCGTTGATGTTGATACTATCCCCACCGCAATAGTGGATGCCAAAGATATATTAGGGAGACAGCACAACAACACCGGTGAAGAATATAACTATTGGACAGCTACAGAGGAATTAGCAACCGCCAATAAGGTCGGCTTGGTCATGAAAGCCTTGATGGGCGGCATCGCTGCTATCGCGCTCATGGTCGCGGGTATCGGCGTGATGAATATTATGCTCGTCTCTGTCACTGATCGGACAAAGGAAATTGGGCTCCGGAAAGCACTCGGTGCTACGCGGAACGATATTTTAGCCCAATTCTTGATCGAGGCATCGGTGCTGACGCTTGCGGGGGGTATTCTTGGTGCGATCTTAGGTGTCTTTATGGGGCGCGGTACAGCTGCACTCATCTCTAAGTTCGTCTGGGAAGGTAGCAACTGGCCCTCGGTCATCTCATTTGGAACGATGGTGATTGCGTTACTCGTCTCTGTCGCAATCGGTGTCTTCTTCGGGTTATACCCTGCCAACAAGGCAGCGAAATTGACACCTGTCGAGGCACTTCGGACCGATTAGTCAGAGGAATGGCTGTCAGCCTTCGGCTGTCAGCAGTCAGAAAGAGAACCTGATAGCCGAAGGCTGATGGCTAACGGCTACTATAGGAGGGATTAGCCTTGAAAAATCTAATTATTACTGTCGCCGTTGTCTTGGTCCTCGTTGTAGCAATCGGTTGGGTTGTGCTTGGACGTAGCAAAAACGGTGCCGATCCGGCTGCATTGAAAAAAGTCGAGGTCGTTGAACGCGGCGATTTCCAAATGAGTATCCGCGCCACCGGCAACCTAGAACCGCTTATTGACGTAGAGGTCAAATCCAACGTCGAAGGTGAGATCGTTGGACTTCATGTTAAAAACGGTGAATACGTAGAAGAAGGTCAAGTCCTGATAGAACTCGATCCCGAACTCTATGAGGAAGAAAAAAAACAGGCGGAAGCGGATGTCCGAGCTGCTAAAGCGCAACTCAAGCAGGCGGATCTGAACATCTTACTCAAAAAGGAACGCCTCGAAAGCCAGTTGGTTCAGGCTGAATCCGACTTTAAAATCGCTCAGGCGAATTTTGAGACGACACAAGCCTCAACCATAACACAAATCAATCAAGCAGAAACAGACATTCTGACCGCGAAAAACTCACTTGACCAAGATAACATCGCTCTGGAGCAAGCCCGAATCGCGCTTGAACAGGCAAAAATCACACTGTCTGAACAGGAGACATCACTAAATTCAGCCAAGATTGCCTGGGATAACGCGAAATCGGAACTCGATCGAAATACCGAACTTTATGACAAGGAATTGGTTTCCAAAAAAGCGTTGGAAGACGCGCAAGCTGGACACGTGAACGCCAAGGTGCAATATGAAAACGCCGAAAAACGGGTGGAATCACAGAAACAGACGATCACTTCACAGCAAAGAACGATTAAAGTACGAGAAACTTCCATAGCATCACGCGAATTAACATTGGAAAACCAGAAGCACAACCTTGAAGATCTGAAAAAGATGCGGAAAAATTCAGAAGAAGAAGCCAGACTCCGCGTCGAAAATTCTCGAACCCGTTTAGACGAATTGAATCTCACTCTTGAAAACGAGAAATCTCTAACCGAGCAATCCAGAGTGAGTGCCGACGCCAATCGACTCCGACGCGAGAGTACGCTGAAAAACCAGACAGAACGGCTGGAATGGACGACCATCAAGGCTCCTATGGCAGGAATCATCACACTTCTCGAACTTGAAGAGGGTGAAATCGTGACTTCCGGACGTTCAGCATTCTCGCAAAGTCCACCGTTGATGACCATCGTTGACCCATCAAAAATGGTCGTCAAAACCTTCATCAACGAAGTGGATATGGAACGGTTGAAAGACGGACAACGAGCAGAAATCAAAGTCGATGCCTACCAGACCAAAACATACGAAGGTAGGGTTTATGAGATATCGCCCAGTGGACAGCAACAGGACAATATCATCTCTTTTGAGGTAATGATAGAAGTACTTGGATCCCCAGAGGAACTCAAACCCGGTATGAGCACAGATGTTGACATCATCACCTACGAGGAGAAAAATGTACTCATGGTGCCCATTGATGCCCTCATCAACGAAAAACGTGTGACGGTCAACGCACTGGTGGGTAATACATCTCCTTTCAAACCGAAGCAACCCATTGAGATGCAGACCATTAGCGAGAAGATATTCAATGGCACGGTTGAGAGCGTTGGGGACGGTAGCGTCACCATCAGTTTGGATAGCAGCCAACGTGGGATTATGCCAGGCCCCTCGACTGTATCACTTCTGATCAAAGGGAAAAAGGAAGCCGACGGTGTCCGCGCCCAGGTAAATGTCTCAAAAGGGAAGTTCGTCATGTTGGATGATGGCAGTGCTAAAGGCAAGAGAACGCCCGTTGAAACAGGCATGCAAAACGAGACGAAAGTCGTTATCACAAGCGGTGCCACCGAAGGCGACCGAGTTATTCTGCAAAAAAGAAAACCGCCACAAGGCGGCGGTTGGGGAAAATAAGATAACTTAATCTATATCACAAGCGGTTATCGGCTATCAGCCTTCAGCAATCGGAAAGAGGTTTTGAAGTTCCGTAGACTCTCTTAACTGACCGCTGATGGCTGACGGCTAATGGTTATTATAGTTGAATAATCTGACCATCATAAGCTAAATCAGCGTTATCAGGCAGTTCAATGTCTACCTCTTCACACTGCTCTTTGAAATAACGATGATCCAGTCGGTGCATAATGTGCGTGAAATAGGTTTCCCGCGTTTTCAGCGCATCGCTAATCTCTAACGCCTCACCAACCGAAAGGTGCGTTGGATGCCTCGGATTGAAACTCAGCGCGTCAATCACCAATACCTTTATCCCGTTTAACAAGTCCTGCGATTCCTTTGGAAGTCGCTTCACATCTGGCAGATACCCGAAATCATCAATCCGGTAGCCGTAAGTGGGAACATTTCCGTGTTCAACAGGAACCGGAATAATATCAAAACCGAGCAGCTCGAACCTTTGATCCCGTTCAACGACATTCGGGAGCAGATGACCAACACCACCACCTTGGAACGTCTCCTTTGTGAACATATAATCGAAGTTCCGTTGTAAGATACCAATCGTTTGCTCCGGACCGTAGATCGGCATATCCATCTGCTGTTTCCGGCACGGCATCACAATATCGTTTGTTCCACTGACGTGATCGGCGTGAGAATGTGTGAAGATAACAGCATCTATCCTGTCAATCCGATTTCGGACAATCTGATCCATGAAGTTGGGTCCGAGGTCGAATTGGAGATGTTTGCCATCTTTCTCAATATGGATTGATGAACGGGTCCGGTAGTTTTTCGAGTTAACATCCCGTGCATCTTCGCAGGTCTCGCACTCACATTTATACTCAGGAACGCCTGTTGAGGTGCCTGAACCCAAAATCGTAATCTTCATTTATTATCTCTCAATTTCTATAGTTTTCTATCTCGGAGACGTGGTTGTCGGTTTTCATGTAGAGACTTGTTTTCTTTCGGATAACCGACAACTGATAACTGACAACTATTAAATGACCAAACTTACACCCCAAGAATGTCTGGTTCTGGCTGATGTCCTCGGTGATACTCCGATGACAGTTATCTCCGCATCCCGTTTGAAACAGGGGATGTGCAATGCCTATGTCGCTGGCACGCTGCCGGATGTAACCGCTGCACTTGTTTTTGATGCTTACTGTCCAGATGAGCCGTGCGGTTTCGGCACCGATGCCGACGCATTGTGGCAGCTGTTAAAAGCAACCGACGGTTGGGGTTGTATCAACGTTGACACCCCATGCGCTGCATCGCTCGGTGCCCTTATTGAAGCAGACAGAGACACAACTATCCGCTATTATGGCGATGTCTGTCACGCGCTTTTAGAACCTGTCCACCGTCATTCAAACGAGGCAGTTCGCCTTCTAACCTTAGCGGATGTCGAACGTCTGACAAAAGCCCCTGCAGAAGTCCAAGGCAACGGTTACAAAACACACGAGGCAATGGTAACAGAGGGCATCACCGCTGGAGCCGTTGTGGACGGCGATATTGTTGCCATCGCGCATACTTATGCAGAAACCGACCTGCATGCCGACATCGGTGTCTCCACACTTGAACAGTGGCGCGAAAAAGGATTCGCTACCGCTGCGGCATCCCTTGTCGCCAAGGAGATTCAGGCGAGAGGTAAAATGCCAGCTTGGAGCTGCGGTGAAGACAATTTCGCCTCGCTCCGCGTCGCGCAAAAATTAGGTTTCACCGAAGTCGGTCGGCGTACTTATGTTATTCCCACTTCACCAGAATAGAATCTCTATTATCCGAGAGCATCGTCCACTTTATTAATCGCGGCAGCCATCAATCGCGCGTGCTCTTCTTGCATATTCACGTTGAACCCAAACCGTAGCGCACGCCCTAAGATAGATAATGTCTGTGGACACATATCCCGTGAATACTCAACATCCCCTTTATAGCGCGGATCCTTCCACGGATACCCCGACGCGTCGGGTGAATGCTTGAATAAGATGGAGTCCCAATAGGTATAGATGTGTCGATCAGGGAAACCCTCGTTGTAAGCGGTGCCAGCATTGAGCCCCTCAGACCTGAGCGCATCGGCGTACTTCTTCGCGAGTTCCACATCACGCACGATAATCGCCGCACTTATACCGCACTCACCGGTTGGATCATCTACATGTTGCCGGATATAACCCTTCGGATCGTCGGCAAGTTCTGCGGTGAACGCCTTTTTGAGGCGGCGTGTATGTCCCAAGATATCTTCTAACTTTGAGAGCTGCACACGTGCAATCGCCCCCAAAATTTCACTCGTCCGGTAGCACTGCCGCGAGAAGGGTTTGTTCTGCCATTCAGAATCGCTCATCCACATCGGCAGACCGGGTTCCGCCGCGAACGCTGCGCGCTCATAGACATCATAGTCGTCGGTAAAGACGAGTCCTCCTTCTCCACAAGAGATCACCTTGTAGTAATTGAGACTCCATGCCCCCGCATGCCCCCAAGTTCCAGCATATTTACCCTTATACTGCCCGCCGACACATTGACAGCAATCCTCAACAACTTGCAGATCGTGCTGCTGTGCAAGTTCGACAATCGCCTCGAGACGGCACGGCACGCCTTGCATGTGTACAGGTAAGATGGCTTTGGTATGCGGTGTAATTTTCCGTTTAACATCAGCGACATCTAAACCGAGTGAATCGTCAATTTCTGCGATGACCGGAATTGCCCCCACACCGACGATGGCCGCAGCAGTCGCAATGAAGGTGTAACCGGGTAAAATCACCTCATCACCCGGTCCGATACCGATACCGGTAAGCGCGCAGATGATCGCCGAGGTACCTGAGTTCACCATTAAAGCGTGTTTTGCCCCGAGGTATGCGGCTGCTTCGCTCTCAAAACTGGCTACATTTGAATCCTCAACGAATCGAAAGAGTTTACCACTGCGCAAGACCTCGGTTACAGCATCAATCTCACGCTGATCAATCACACTGGGTCCATGCATTCCGCCGGGTATAGATTCGGCGATAACGGGCGTTCCGCCATCTATTGCTAAACGTGCTGCCATCTTTCTCCTCCACAAATGTTAGGGTGTAGTTCAGAAGTCCGGATAAAAAAGGCACGAAATATGGTGACACTTTACCAGATGCATCCCTTTTTGTCAACCGAGTTTCTCTATTTTAGCCGTGACGTTTCAATGCCGCTACCTACGCCACCACGCTTTTTTGCCCTGATAGGAGGCGAGGAGTTTTGAAATCTCCTTCGCCTTTTTGTCCAAACGCAATACCGCCTCACACGCCTCAATCACTTTCTGTTTCGTCTCCTCGTCTTGTGTAGTTTGATAAACATAGTGATAACTCTGCGCCACAGCAGTATGGTATGCGATAGGGTCTACACCTTCTGGAACTTCAGCCGAAAGTTCCGCAATAATCCGGACAGCTACATCCCAAGCCTCTACCCCTGCATGACAGATAACGAGTTGGTAGCGCGGATACTGCTGTTCTGGATCCAGCCAACATGTCTGCTCATAACACATTACCGCTTCCGTCCAAGCGGCGTTGGCGATGTGCAGCTGCGCAAGTTCAACATAAAAGTTATATAACCCCTTTTCTGTGATTGTATAAAGCAATGCACCTGTATTCACGAGCCAATCCCTTTCTAATAGGAAATTGATCGCTGCGTTTCGCTCATCTTCCGTGATCTGGATATCGGTGAGGAGATGCTTCGCCATGGCGGCATTCGGGAAAATCTTGGTTCGACTTTTTAGCAACGGGTAGGCTTGTACGGGTTTCTCCATCGTCAGGAGTTTAATCCCGGTAGCAATACGGAAGAGGGACACAATCTGGTCGCTGTTTTTGCGGGACATCTCATCGGCAACCGCCTCCCGATTCTCTGAAAAATGCTGATTGAGTTCAGTGATCGCATCCCGGATGTTGGCATTACTTGGGTCAAGTTGATGTGCCTGTGCAAAAAACCGTTGTGCTGTGAAAAGTTCTCGCCATTCCTGATAGATAGTACCCAGTCGGAAATTAGCCAGCGCGAGGGTTGACGCGTCGTCCGTTGTATTGAGGATGTCGTCGTAGGCTTGGATGGCTTCAGCGAATTCGCCCTTTGTTTCTAACGCCTGTGCATCAGTAATTGGATTTGACATAACGGGTGTGCTTCCTTGATGCTTGTTTGAGTCTTATCTATGGAGAACCCTCTGAAACCCAATCTTTGGTCGCTGCCTCGAATTCCTGAGACAACTCCTCAGAAATCGTCTGCTCCAAGAGTTCAATCAGATCCGCGCGGAATTTAACCCAATCGTCCCCACGACGGGTAAATCGGTGTCTATCCCCAATTTCAACAAACATCGTATCGTTGGGTTCAGACATGGATTCAAAATAACGTCTCACATTCATAATTATTCTCCTTTTTCATATCCATTAGCAGTCGGTTTTCAGAGTAGTTTGTGGCAGAAAGCAGGACGCAACCGCTACACGCTGATAGCCGAGAGCCATTCAAAGCCATTCGTGCATCTCCCACCCAGATGCAGATGCTTTCTGGCGAAGTGATTTTGCTGGATTCACGACAACAGGATTTCCAACACATTCCAACATTGGGAGATCGGATTGACTATCGCCGTAAGCATAACTTTCCTCGAGTGAAATTTCGTGTTGATCGGCGTAGTTGCGCATCGCTTTCGCTTTTTCGTCACCGATGAGAGGTGCGGTTGTGAGTTCACCAGTAAACTGCCCGTCCTCTTCACGAAGTTGCGGTGCCAATACAGAATCAACACCAAGATAATCCGCGATGGGTTGGACGATAAAATCAAGCGATCCAGTTACGAGAACCACAGCTGCCCCCTGTTCTTTATGTTCTTGAATTTGAGATACCGCTTCCGAGAAAATTTTGGGACGAATGTAAGCCTCGAATATCTTTGTAGACAACGCTTTAATCTCGGCAGCATTTTTCCCACGATAGTTACGATAAAA
Source organism: Candidatus Poribacteria bacterium (assembly GCA_026706025.1). Lineage (NCBI taxonomy): Bacteria > Candidatus Poribacteria > Candidatus Poribacteria bacterium. The sequence goes on along the minus strand of JAPOZO010000101.1, from coordinate 15,142 downwards.
CACCTGATTGAAACGGATTCGACTTATACTGTCCAAAATCAGATAGTACACAATTTTGGGGAGAAACCCGATGAGCCACAAGTGTTTTAGAAAGAACGGAATCTGTAAAGATCGTATCCAGATGTAGCAATGCACAATTGTGGACTTCAATAAAGTGCCATCTACATCGAAAAATGCAGCTGTCTTTTTCGGGGCTGGAACCGACATGATAAACCTTTCTAAGCGTCTTTTTCCTGTCTTAGCATCGTTCCAAGTTCTGCAACTCGGTTTTGTGCCAAGTCCAAGAATTCTTGGTATCTGTCTGGGTCAATCGGTGTCCCATCTTGGCTGCTCCAACTCTCTCGTGGGAAGGTGAGCGGTTCGCCAAAAATAATACGCACTGGATGCCTCTTAGGCAAATTTTGCCCCTTCGGTAAGGCGTGGTAAGTGCCTTCAATATACGCCGGTATAATCGGAACATTGGGACCGTAAATAAGCAGACTCAGGACCCCCGGTTTAAAAGGTTGAAGGTTGCCATCAAGCGAACGTGTACCTTCAGGGAAAATAAGCAGACCGTTATTGAGTGCCATTACTTCGTTTGCGGCTCTTAAGTCCTGTAGGAACTCGGTGAAATTGCCTTCCCGCTCTATCGGGAGTGCGTTGAGACATGTCCGTGCGAACCATCCTTGAAGGCGAGTAGCAAACCAGTAATCCCGCGCGGCGAGTGTCCAGAGTCGGTATGCCTTGGTTCCGAGAGCCGTAATCACCGTCAACGTATCAAGATGGCTTGTGTGATTCGGCATGATAATGTACGGTCTCCCTCGCGGGATATGTTCAAGCCCTTGGCACTCCAGCGAGAAATAGTTTCTGTAGATACCGGTAATCACCGAACGAAAGGCACGCGCGTACCATCGTGGGACCTGTCTAAACTCTATTTTTTTTCTTTCGCGATATTCATCTCCTGCTCGCGCAGCGTCTGTATGGAATGTCTCGATTAACTCAACAACGTCACCCACCGTCTCCAAGTTAGCGAGCAGTGCATCCGGAATTGTCTCGCCAAGTCTGTTTTCAAGGACCAATAATAGATCCAGCCGCGTGAGGGAATCAAGCCCTAAATCGGTATCCAAACGGCTTTCTCGGCGAATCTGGTGTGTCGGCATACGTGCCAATCTCGCGAGCGTAGAGAGAATTTCTTCGGGTATATTCATTCTGGGTACGCCTACAGTCTCGCTTTCTGCTGCGGAATCTTCCTGTAGACGCTCCATCTCTTTAATATGCGCCTCTAAGCCGCACCTTAGATGTTCCCGATCTATACTACCGTTTGCAGTCTTCGGTAGCGCATCCTCCCAAAGATGGAATTTGTGAAATTGCTGATAACTCGGTAACGCCTTTGCACACGCTTGAAGGTGTTCATGAATCTCTGTTTTTGTCGTCTCGCCAGATGCCGTCGGCACAATTACAGCGTGAATAGCAGTATCCGATCCATCTTCGTATGGGATACCGACAACACATATTTCAGAGATAGCAGGACTCTCCCGATAGAGTACCTCCAATTCAACAGGATAGACATTCTTTCCAGAAGCTGGAACGATGATGTCTTTACAGTGACCTGTAAGATAGAGGTAGCCATCTTCGTCCATATAACCGAGATCACCCGTGTAGAGCCATCCATCGCGGATAGCCTTCTCTGTCGCATTAGGGTTCTGATAATACCCTTTCATTGTACTCGGTCCCTTAGCGATGATTTCCCCGATGCCGTTACTGTTTGGATTCTGAATTTGAAGTTCTACCCCCTCCACTGCCGGACCGACCGACCCGCGCTTGCTTTTTAGATAAGGATTAACACTGAGGACAGGGGCAGTCTCCGTCATGCCGTAGCCTTGATAAAGCGTCATACCGAACTTTTGAAATCCGTCATAGATGGCATCGGCGAGCGAAGCACCTCCGCTGACGAGCACGCGAATCTCACCACCCATAACAGCCTGCGCCTTTTCCGCCAACGTCTCACCGGGTGTATCTGCTCGCGCCGCCTGCCTTTCAATCGTGCTCTGGAGCATTTGAAATAGACGCGGAACACCGATAAAAGCCGTTGTCTTCGCCTCACGCATCGTCTTCAGGAGTGTTGTCGGACGGAGCGCATTGACATAGGTTGCCGTGGTCCCGCTGTAGAGTGCCATCAATAGACTGCACGAAAAACTCAAGGCGTGATACAGTGGAAGTGCCGACAGGATGCGTTCTGTGTCCGTTGGTGGGAGTGCTTTCGCAACCGCTTGCACGTTAGAGATAAAACCGCCGTGCGTAAGCATTGCTCCCTTTGCTTCCACAGTAGTCCCCATTGTGAAGATAATTGAGGCAACGGTATCTGGTGTGACTTCCACATCAGGGAAATCGGTTGGAATCTCAGCATCCGAAGTACTGCCCCCCACGATTTCACAGTTTTTATTGATGTTGTGTAGACCCCGTTCTGCCGCTGACAAGGCTTTACCAGACTGCCCTAACACACTTTCAGAGGCTAAAATTGATTTGGCATCGGTGAACTCGGCAATTGCTAAGATTTCGCGGGTAGGTGTTTGCGCGTCAAGTGGAACGACAGCAGTACCAATCTGGACAGCGGCAAGATAGGCGATACACCACTCAGGTTGATTTTCGGAGATGAGAACAACACGGTCACCTTTGCGCAAACCGCTTTGCCACAACTGCCACGCAACCCGGCGTGACAGCGCGTAGGTCTCCGCATAGGTATACTGTTCCCACTCACCCTCATTTGCCATTAGCAGTGCAACTTTATCAGGAATTCGCGATGCCTGTGTTTTAATCAGATCTACAATCGTTTTTGGGGCAATCCGTTCAGGTCGCATATCCTACTTACGCCTCCGAATCGTCCTCTGTGTCATCTTCAAGTTTCAATACATGCCGTTTGATACCGGGGATATGTATCTCTTGAAAATACCGTTTCCAATGGATTTGTGAGACATCAAAGTTAAACTGTTGCTGCTCCGCCGGAGAGAGTGCCTCGTAAAGTCCTTGCATTTTTTGCGTCTCAAATTCAAAACTCGTCCGCGTGTAGGGTGCGTAAATTCGAATATAATGCAGGAGTGCCTTAATACCGCTCTGCTTAAGCACAAGTTGGCGACGTTTCCGCTTCGCAGCACGCATCGGGAGCTTACCGAGCGTATAAACGGCAAGGTTCGCCAGACGCATACGGCTATCCAACTTCCGTTGAAATTCCTCTAAACTTGGGTATTCCCATATTGGCACCGCGATCGGTTTCCCATTTTCCAACATCGGATATTTGACGAAGTACTCGTAAGTCGCCTCAAAGATACCGCGAAAGTAAAGAGGATTCTGTGTTCCAGTTGCAATGTGATACACTTCAATACCACCGCGTTTCGCTATCGCTTCAGCGGCTGCCAACATAGCGTTCACAACAAAATCAACAGGAATAATATCAAGAATAATATTTGGATCTGCGGGGAAATCTGGAAGGCGACCCTTTCCAAATCCGACGATCAAGGGTTCGGACATCCGAAACTTTCCAAGCCAACCGGGTTCAGGTTCATCAAAGCTGCTTTCAATGATTGAGGGGCGCACGATAGCGGTAGGAAGTTCCTCGCGCAATTCCATAACCATCTGTTCAGCGAGGAATTTCATGTAGGTGTAGGTATCGTTCCAGCCGCGCGAGCGGGCGTGCTTCAGTCCCGCTTCAACCAAACGGTTCTCAAGCCACTCTGCCTTCAGTTCTTCAACTTGCACATCGACCGCCTTGCGGGTACCTTTTGTCTGCTGCTCTGCTTCTTGCTGGAAGCGTTGAAGATTCTCAGGTGAACCAACTTCGGCATGAATAGCAGTACTCAGAGATAACAATCCTTCAATTTCCTCAGAAAGCGTCTCTGGAATAGATGTTCCGGTCTTTTCACGGTGTGCGACCGCATATTGTTCATAGGGGGGTGGTAATTCTTCAGGTACGTGTCCGGGCTTGTCACCGCAAACATAAGCTGTTGAGACATGCAGGAACACTGTATCTTGGCATCCCTTCGCGAAGTTGACGACGTGTTTGGCAGCAAGCGCGTTGCCCCATAAAGAGTCATCAAAAGGTGGATCGAAATCCACGAGTCCTGCGACGTTAATAAAGACCTGTACTTCGTTCTGGAGCCTCTGGTAATCGGAATCGCTGAAGCCGAGGCGTTCGTCGGTGAGGTCGCCTTCAACAGCTGCGAGTTTCTGCAGTGCCCATGTATCAAAATTTTCACCATGCCGACGACGGAGGGAAGCAAAAACATCCGAGGTAAGAAGTTCATTTTCTAACCGTTCTTGGGCAGAAACGCGTTTCCCGGAAGTATCGGTGCGACTTCGGATGAGGAGGTAAATCTTTTCGACATCGGGAAGCGCGGTCAAAACCTTTGCTACCAACGGCTGCCCCAAAAATGCGGTCCCACCAGTGATGAGTAGAACTTTTCCTCGAAAAAAATCAGTTATTGACATAATTCTCTTTTCTATGGCATGATAGATACTTGATCATGTAGTACGAATTCTTGATGTTCCCGCATTGCTCTCAATTGATGTCCCTAAATTTCGCCTAACGTTTCGGCAAATCACTCAGGACGTAACTTCGAGCAAAATATGGTATTAAAAATAACACATTTCCCACAAAAAGTCAAAGGCTGAATCGATAATGCTGACAGAAGCAGATAAACTACAGTTTTTACAGAAGACAGAACTATTTTCGGAACTCCCGCAAACCGAGTTAAAATCAATCTGTCAGATTGCAAACGAAGTCGCTTACCCTGCCGATGCAACGCTATTTGAGGAAGGTGATGAAGGCGATTCGCTCTATCTGATGGTTGATGGTGAAGTCAGCATCATCAAGGCAGGAACTGAGGTCTTGTTCTTTAATGAAAAAGGCTACTGCCTCGGTGAAATCGCGCTCATTGACAACAAACCGCGGAGTGCTACCGTCAAAACGGTGAAATCCACACAGTTCTTACGAATCACGAGGCACGATTTTTACAACGCAATGGCGCGTGAGCCACGGATCGGCAGCGGTATGTTCCGCGTCTTAAATGACAAAATCCGGCGCGACCTTGAGATTCAGATGAGTGCCATCCGCAAGGAAGTCGCACAGGAAGAGTCAATGCGGCTCGCTGCCGAAGTTCAACAGTCTCTTCTCCCCGATCAAGAAATCTCGCATCCTTATGTCTCTTCTGCAGGGTATTGCCGACCGGCGAACAGTGTTGGTGGCGATTATTATGACTATTTGCGTCTCTCCGACAACAACATCGCCATTTTCCTCGGCGATGTGATGGGGCACGGCTATCATTCAGCGATGGTAGCTGCAATGACAAAAAGTTGTTTGCAAACACAAATCCGCTTTGACGCTTCCGTGCCTGAAGTCATGAAAGCCATTACCCGAGTCATAGAAGATTCGCAAACCTTCATCTACATGACCTGCTGTTATCTTATTATTCATCCAGACAACCGGTTCGAGTTTGCCAACGCCGGTCACCCGCAGATGCTCCTCTATCGTGGAGACAATGGCGACCCACTTGAGTTAGAATCCTCGTTTATGCCGGTCGGTTTCTCAAGATTCAGTGAAAGTGAATCAGAACAATATTACAGCACCGAAGTGGGGTGGCACTCTGGTGATCTGCTCGTGCTCTACTCAGATGGCATCACCGAGGCATTCAATCCAGATGCCGAAATGTATGGATTGGAGCGTCTCAAAGCACTCATCTCAGAAAAACGTCATCTCTCTCCGCTGGAGATTAAGGCAGAGATTCTGTCCGACCTCCAAGCATATCAACAAGACGAAAGTGTCAATGATGATATTACCTTAGTTGTGGCGAAGTTTCTTTAAGGGTTGTCGGTTATCAGTACGCTTTTTTTCTGCGAAAAAAACTTTCAGTTTTCAGTTAAGAGGATTCTGGTGGCATGAACAGCAAAAGTGAATACCACAACATAACTCCTTAACTGGCAACCAATAACTGACAACCGATAACTGATAACTACTTCAGTTGATTGACAGCATAATACATGATATTTTCCATGAATGCTTTGTTCACTGAAGTCGTATATTGACCGTCGTTGCGAAGGCTCGTGATAATGTATAAACCCTTACCGGAGCGTCTTACACCTATAACCAGTTCTTTGTTGTCCTTAGTGGTCGCAAAAACCTCATCTTGCCGACCCCAATTAACCCAAGCATCATCAACAAAGATTTTACCTGACATGATAGCGTTAGGGGTCGAGAAAAAGGAACTCCCTTTCTGGGTAACAACGAAATCTTGGGTTGGTGGACTTTCAACACCCTTCAACTTGCCGCCTTGTAGCCACCCGATACCACACGGCTTTTCGGCACTACTGTCCTGCCCGGCAACGACAACGATACCGCCGTTTTTTACGAACGTTTTAATCTTTTTCTCGGCTTCAGTGGAAAGGAGGTAGCGTCCATAACTCGAAATTTCTTCATATCCGATCCACAAAATATCGGCTTTCTCTAATTGCGGCAGGGTCCGTTCTTTGGTGAGTTCATAACCAACAGCACGTTTGCCACTCTCTTTAATCGACCGCAATGTCTGATATTCATACGTTGCAACGTTAGCACTCACAGGTGTTTGACTCCATGTCGGATACGTACTATTCCCTGTCAGGACTAAAACTTTTATGGCATCTTTCGGCGCAGCAACCCACATTTTACCTGCTAACATGTCGCGAACAATTTTTTGAAATGCCTTCGTCTTGCCATCAAATGTCCGAGACATCATTGGGTCAATGTGTGTGAATGACCACCATGAACCGCCACCATATCTGCCGCGATACGCACGCATCTGAAACCATGTGTCATCAACAAAGCACATGCTATCAATACCGTAATGATCACGATAAAAAACGATGATAGGCATTCCCGGTTTGAGCAATTTCACCAACTTTTGTGGCGAAGTGCCGCGTTTGTAATGCCCGGTGGCGAAATTCATTTTGATTTCTTTAAGATCACTTTTACCTTTGACATCTTCTTCGACAGTGACAACACCCCGCAACCGGTTCCGATCCACACTTTTTACTTTGCCGAAGACAACGTTCGTGCAAGCATTGAGGACTTCACGAATCGTATATTCTCGCTCAATAAATGCGGACGCGGGTGGCGCGAATAGTAAACCGATAAGACAAAACACTAAGAGTGAAGCAACGAGACTGTATGTAAAGCGCATGGTGAAATCCTTTTTATACATGAGGGATTGTCTAAGTTAACGGATATTGTATAACATCCTCCTTATATTTTTCAAGCACTATTTATTTTTCACACTTATGTCAAAATTGAAACTTTCGTTCCCTTTATCCTTCACATCTGAAACAGTCTTTGATATCACCATCTATATTGGATTCCTAATCTTTGTGCTTGCATTGCCTTTCGGCTATTCAACAGTGTTTCTCAACATCGGACTCTCACTCGTGCTCATCGGGTGGGTCGGACGCATGGTTTCAGAACGGAAACTCGGTTGGCAACGCACACCGCTTGACATCCCCATCGCACTATTTTTAGGATTGGCTTTCATAGCCTGTTTCTTGGCTCCACACCCTGCCACGAGTAGCCTCGGTTATTTCTGGAAACTGCTCCGTGCGATTCTGCTCTTTTACGCCGTCATTCATAGCCGCTTGGGCTCCCGTTGGAAACATGTCGTCATTGCCTTTATCGCAGCAGCAGGTATATCTTCTGTACTCGGACTCTGGTACTACGCAAACGACACACGTTTAGCGATTGACTTTATGGGACGGGTCGGGTTACAATTTAAGGAAGAACTCGACGGAGCAAACAATCCAGATTTACAAATATCGGAAGACTTTCGCGCCGAATTACGGGCATGCAACGTACCGCTCTCTGAAAATGTCTCAATTTCACCTTCAAATCGGCTTCCCAATGAATGGCGGATTAACGATCCTGCGCGGCAGAGACGGTATATGATTCGTCCGAACGAAACGCATCTGATGGTCTACATGATCGAACAACGGCTCACCGGGACCTTTAAGATGCCAAACGACCTCGGGGTGTACCTCGCGCTCAGCCTCCCATTCGTGATGGGCTACTTTGTGGTAAGTTGGCGAAGAGACCCAAAACAGAAGTATCGGATATGGAGAATCTTGGGACTTGGTGCTGTTGTAATCGTGATGAGTGCTAACCTCGTGCTGACCCTTACACGTGCCGCTTGGGTAAGCACTATTATCGCCACAGCCTTCCTCGGTGTCTACTTCATTGTGATAGCATTGCGGAAACTTGACGCCGAGTATGGATTATGGAAACGTATACTGTTGGGGTCCACTATAATCCTCGTACTCCTGAGTCTATCGTTATTTCTCGTGCCGCAACATATTAAGGCACGTTTCCAAACGATGATTGAGCATCCTGTTGGATTCATGGGTGAACGTCCGCAGTGGTGGCAAACCTCGCTGGAACTCATTCGGAAATACCCATTCACCGGCATCGGGTTAGGTAGATTTCGCTATGAATACCAAAATAGTGGACCGCCTGAACAATATAACGTCCCCTATCACGCGCATAATATCTATCTGCACATCGCTGTTGAGCACGGCATTCCATCGCTTTTGCTGTTTATGTGGATAATGGTGATTATCTATCAGCAGGTTTTCGCTGGTCGGCAGGCGAATGATTTCTGGGGCAGCGGCACTTTCATCGGGGCGAGTGGATTTCTAATCTCTGCACTTGTTTATGGACTCGCAGACAACATTCTACACCAACGCACAGTGTTGCTTTTCTATTTTATTATCGGCATAATATTTTACACAAACCTACTTAAGGACAAAAAACATGAAAAAAAAACCGAAACCGGTTGATATATCTTCTGTAACAACCTACCCGCTACAGGATCGTATCAACAAAGTCTCTGTTCACGATTTCGCGACACTCCCAGAATCAAAGATAGACCTGTCTCCCTTTTTAGCAAGTCTACCGAAGATTCTCAAAGCACCAGACTTTCTATCACTCATTGATGACATCGTTGCTGCATATCAAAACAAAAAACCGGTCATCGTGATGATGGGGGGACATGTCATCAAGTGCGGGTTAAGCCCCCTCTTAATTGAATTAGTAAAGCAAGGTGTGATTACTGGATTCGCTTTCAACGGTGCAAGTAGCATCCACGACTTCGAGATTGCCCTCATCGGTGAGACCTCCGAAGATGTTTCTGCCTATCTCCAGACAGGTAAGTTCGGAATGTGGGAAGAGACTGGACAGTTGATGAACAGCGCAATTCAGCACGCTGCAGATACAGGCATCGGAATGGGTGAAGCGTTGGGAAAGCAACTGATTGAAATGGACGCGCCCTACAACACATATAGTCTCCTTGCTGCTGGCATCCAATACGATGTCCCAATCACCGTGCATGTCGCCATCGGTACGGATATCATCCATCAACATCCGAGTGCGAACGGTGCTGCTATCGGTGCGGCAAGCTTCACCGACTTCCAGTTGTTGACAACTTTAGTGACAGATTTGGAAGGTGGTGGCGTTGTATTGAATTTGGGTTCGGCTGTGATTCTACCGGAGGTTTTCCTGAAGGCGTTAACCATCGCACGGAACTTGGGGCATACCGTATCCCACTTCACCGCTGCCAATTTCGACATGAACCAGCAATACCGCCCTGTAGAAAACGTCGTCAAACGCCCGACAGAGATGGGGGGTAAAGGGTACACATTCACGGGACATCATGAGCTGATGATCCCACTTCTGGTACAGGCGATTCAGTCACGCCGGTAAATAATTCTATAGTTCACACTTGTAGCATAGGCTGTCAGCCTGTGCCATCGGAACACACAAATTCACAGTCCCTCATTCACCCTATTCTTCTTCCCTTTTTCGCAATAACAAAGGAGACGTAAGGTCCCATAGACGGACTGTACCATCCATACTGCCGCTTGCAAGCGTTACACCCGGACTGAACGCAACACTCTTGACAGGTGCTGTGTGCCCCGTGAGGGTTGCGATGTGCGCACCGGTAGCAACATTCCAGAGTCGGATGGTCTTGTCATGACTCCCACTCGCGAGGGTTAATCCATCCGGACTGAACGCGACACTCCACACAGTCAGCGTATGTCCAGTAAGCACTTTCAGTTGCTGCCCTGTAGTTGTATCCCAGAGTCGAATGGTCTTGTCCCAACTTCCGCTTGCAAGCGTCTGACCATCTGGACTGAAAGCAACGCTGAAGACCCAATTCGTATGCCCAACGAGTGTTTTCAATAGCGCACCGGTAGCAATATCCCACAAACGGATCGTGTTCCCCGCATCGCCACTCGCTAACGTTTTGCCGTCCCTACTGAAGGCGACACTAAAGATATTCTTCGCATCTTCGGTAAGAGCTTTCAGCCTTCTACCTGTCTCCACATCCCACAGATAGAGATTGCCATCCTCACTGCCACTTGCGAGTATCTTGCTATCGACACTGAATGCCACCGTATTGACCCAATGCAAAGCATTCGGCGCATTTTCCTTCATGAATCTGAGGTTCTCACCCGTGGCAGCGTCCCAAATACAAATAACTTCACTTTCGTTGATCCCACCTGCGATCATCCGTCCATCGGGACTGAACGCGACGCTGTTGATATCCGCAGTGAAGTTTCCCTGAAAAGCCACCCAGAAATTTTGCTCCATCTCTATTTCCTGTCCTGTGACAGCATCCCAGAGCTTGACGGTGTTATCTTTGTCACTTGCGACTATTGAACCGTCCGGACTGAACGCGACACTGTGAACACCTCTCCTTGTGGCTAAGTCAATGATGATGTGAGACAAATCTTGGGCAGAAGTTGTTTGCATCGTGGATTCCTCTTTTTGAGTCGCATTTTCAGATTTCACTGATACCATCTCAGCACCGCCTAACATCAAAAGTGCTACCGTCACCAGCGTTCTCATAAGTTACCTCCAACTCCCCATAGTGTCGCTACTTGTGCAAAAACAGTGGCGTAATTCTGCCTGTCTTTCGATGTATCAGTCGTTTAGATTTTACTATAAAACTCAAACTGTGTCACTTTTTTTATCATTAGTCTGTCCAGTTTAAAATTGGCAGTAACCCGTTTGTAGTAGGGCAATTCTGCGGTGTACTCGCCTGCCCCCCTGATAAGGGGGGATAAAGGGGGGTTGCGAAGTGCATTATTGCCCGTTCTGATCGACAGACGTGCGATAAATCGCACTACTACGAACCAATCTATCTACATTTTAAAGATGGATGGAACATTATGCACGATTTCCACCGAAAAATGAGGTTTTTAAAGGAAATAGGACGATAATAGACATTATAACGATTAGAACTTACGCATTTTCTCTTAAAGTCCCCCTGATAAGGGGGATTTAGGGGGTTAAATATACCAAAATATCGCGCTGCATACTAAATTTGCGTAAGTCCTGAACGATTTAAGAACATATTGTGCAAATTAACTCTTAGGATATATTTCACGTTGTTTTGTTGTCTTTTAGCGGGATCATTTGCGAGTTGTTCTCATTTTGCCATTTTAAGCAAAATGTGTTTGTCGAATGACCAAAAATAGGTGAATAAGGGCACACAATTTACCCACTACTATGTCTAAGGTCTATTTTATGCAACCTTTCGTCCTAACATACGCGTTACAGTAATATGAAGCCTCTATTTTTGTTTCTGGAGGCATTACATGAAAGTCAGTTTAATGTAACCTTTTTGCTCAATTTTGTCACTAAACACTAACGTACTGTTAACGTACTGTTCTTGCTGTTCTTGTAGACGGAATTTTGGTTAGGAGTTGATGAAGGCTTGAGCGATGGAGAACTCGTAGAGGATTATCTAAAAGGGGGCAGAAAGTCGTGGGATAGCCTCTGCGAGCGATATATAGGTGAACTTTTCGGGTTTTTCGTGAATAGGACCGGAAACTGTGAAGATGCAAGAGACCTCGCTCAGGAAACGCTCATTGAGGCGATGGTTAACCTCTCCGAACTTCAGAATCCTGAAAGTTTTCGGGGGTGGCTCTATAAGATCGCACATGGAATCTTGGCAAAATTTTTCAGAGATAACGCCAGCCGCGGGATACATACGCCGCTTGACGAGGCTCCCGCCGCTACCATCATAGCGGAGCCGAGATCTACCTATGCCATACCGGCATATCAGCAACCCGAGCATCTCGTTGCTGCGCAAGAACATTTGGACATTGTCCGCAGTATGGTGGATCGGCTGCCGAAATCGGAACGTGAAGTGTTCCTATTGAAATTTGCGGATCCTGACACGCCGCAAAAAGAGATCGCCAAAACATTGGGGATCTCCGTGAATGCTGTGAAAACTCGATGGCGGCGAGGCAAGCAAAACCTCCGAAAGCAGCTGGAGGCGAAATACCCGGGTGAATTTACGTATCTATTTGAGTGAGGTAGAGGTGCGAACCTGTTTTGAATTGTTAGGGGTTGGCAACCTTTGCCCGAAATAGCAACGGAGACTTCTATCAGCGGTTGCTATTATCTTCTAACCCGTTTTCTTGATAGGTTCAGCACCCCCTGAATAGGTCTTGAAAACAATCTTCCTTTTGGGTTTTAATAGGTTATGGTATTGATCTTCTCTGTATGGAAACGACTGAAGCGTTGGTTGCCGGTTGCACTGCTGATAGGTGCGGGTATAATCGTCTGTTTGTTTACACGCACCCAAGAATGCCCCGAGGCACCCCGCGATCAAGTTTGCCCGTATCCGGCTCCTACTTGTCCATACAGAGCAGATAACACACCAAAGCCTTAATCCCAACATCTGATTGGTGATGTCCTAACCGAAAGGAGAATAAGAAATGTTGAAAAACCTGTTATCCAACCGCATTTTTATAGGTATTTTGGTTCTTATCATCTGTGGTGTCGTGAGCGTTTACTTCCTACGCACAGACCTCCCCGAAGAACCGATCAAGATTTATACGCCTGTCGAACCCATGCCGAAACCGAAAGCAGAAATTCCTATTGGAGAAACGGAACGGGGTGGACACGTCCACGAGGATGGCACTTGGCACGAGGGGACTCACGAGGCACACGCGCCGCCCACTGCGCCAAACATGACACCCCCTGGTGCGGCGACAACCCCTGATTTCCCGTCTGTCGATCCCAACGAGGATCCCGTTGAAGCGGCGTATAAACGGCTGGAGTATATCAAAAACAATCCGTATGCGTGGGGCGGTGTTCACTCCGAACGCGCCACTGAACTCATCGCGCAGTTAATGCCACCACCGATTTTGATGGACGAAGATCACGGTGAGGTTGTCATCGAACAGATTTTAGAACTCATCGCGCAGAACGACCCACGCGCTGCGGAGGTCTTAATCACGCACATGTGTGAAGGGCACACTGTTGGTGAACCGATGTTCGAGGGCTTGGATACTATCGGGCCGCCAGCCTTGCCTTACATTCTGCCGTATCTTGAAAAAGGCGTGACAGAGGGAGGAGATATTCGGTTGGCAGTTTTTGAGAGTTTAGGTCGTCTTGGTGCGCGGTATCGCGGTGATCTCGGCGGTATTGTTGACCACATCATCATCCCGAAGTTAGAGGTGATCGCTGCAGATGAAGATAACGAGTTTTATAGGTATGCGGATGTAAAGCGTGCCAGTGAAGCACTTTCCGTGTTGAGGTAATAGGAGGTTATTTGTATGTTGAAACGGTTTTTGTTTTTTTTCTATTTGTTTTCAGTTGTGTTCCCAATCTTTTCAGCGACCCAGAGGCAATCGGATTCCGGATCAAGTCTGTTGGGTAAGCCGTCGGTGAAGTTCAAGTCGTGGCAGATTGGTCGGAGTGATAAAAGTACGGACAGCAGTAACGATAATCCGACCTCGTTTATCACGAGTACACAGGATAAATGCCATTTTACAGCGTCTGTGGGTTATGACGGCAATCAAGGGGATAGTGTCTCACCGATTGATCCATCTACGGTTTCATGGACTGTTCCTAATGCCGACCCATCGAGTATGAAACTTGTTACCTCGCAGAAAAACTGGTCGGGTACGAAGCATCCGTCGAAGTTGGACCCAGGCACCTCATTTAATGTTGTCGGTACGATCAGCGTTCCTGCGTATACTCCGACGGCGAAGCCAGATATATGTAAAGACGAGAACAACCATAGACGGCACGAGCGGACCCCACTGCATCGTGGTAACAAGAAGTTAGGGTTCACGCTTAAGTTCACTGCGGATACCGAAGACGGTCAAGAAGTGGAAACGGAGTTGGTGTTGAAGGCAGACGACATAGACCAAGTGCGTCAGGAGTATGTTGATCTGAACAGACCGATCCCTAAGCGCAGCGAATTTAAAAGTGAAGACACCTACGACTTCGGACACTACGAGAAAATGCTCAACGAGGGGCTATCAGGTTGGTATCAAAAGTGGATTAATCAGATGAATACAGATTATCGCGGGAATAAAGCTGCTTTGACGAAGAGTAACTTCACATTGAACAGCGGTTATCGTAATCCGCATCACAACCACCACCATGCAGGTTCAAGCGGTTTGAGTCCACACATGTATGGGTATGCGTTGGATGTAGCAGGCAAAGACCTTGATGGCAACGGCACATTAGACAGGCAAGATATGGTGGATGCTGCCTATGCGATCCCCCAACCGAATCGAGCACGTTGGTCTCAACTGTATTCCGGTACGACGCATGTTCATGCCGACTGGGCACCGAATTCGCCTGTTAGATGGGCGGCACGCAAGAAAACTGCCAAAGATGCGCGGACGTTTTCGTTGCCGCCGCAAGGCACGGATAGTGCTCTCCAGAGTAGTAACAACAATAATAACAACCCAAACAACGGCAATGCGGGGAACCCTGGTAGTAGCGAGACAACACCACAGACACGCCCGTGTGGTCACAGTCTCACAGCGTCCGGCGATCATTCCCTCCAAGCGAGTTGTTCGACGGACTCCAGTTGTATCGCAACCAACTTCTATCTGTGTTCACATACGCACACATACCCGCAAGTCACGGGAGCCTGTGGGCATACCTATCCATCAAACGAATCGTTTTCGCATCGTGAGGTGGCATTTCCATGTCGGAGCCATCTGTATTATGTCTGTTCTGAGCCATCCACTTCCGAGACACGCCGACATCATCGAAAGATGTTGCCGTGTGGTGAGCATCTCGGGCGTTTGTGTGCTGCTTCGTCGTATCATACACAAAGCG